>CAUUIG010000093.1:0-6662 GCA_963545095.1 uncultured Streptococcus sp. | reverse complement strand
ATTTGGGCATAAACTTTTACCACTTCCTCCCTACTCACCTGAGTACAATCCTATTGAGAAAACATGGGCTCATATCAAAAAGTACCTCAAAAAAAGTATTACCAAGTTGCAATACTTTTTTTGAGGCTCTTTTGTCTTGTTCTTGTTTCAATTGACTATATTCTAATAAAAGTCCTTCAGAAGCTGGACTTTATGGTAAAATAGAAAGAAGTGACAAGAGAGAGTAATACTCAATGAAAATCAAAGAGCAAACTAGGAAACTAGCTGCAGGCTGCTCAAAACACTGTTTTGAGGTTGTAGATAAGACTGACGAAGTCAGTCACATATATACGGCAAGGAGACGTTGACGCGGTTTGAAGAGATTTTCGAAGAGTATAAGAAAAAATCAGTCCCCTAAAGGAGTAGATTATGAAGTTATTGTCTATCGCCATTCCTAGCTATAATGCCGCAGCCTATCTTCATTACTGTGTGGAGTCGCTAGTGATTGGTGGTGAGCAAGTTGAGATTTTGATTATCAATGATGGGTCTCAGGACCAGACTCAGGAAATCGCTGAGCGTTTAGCCAGCAAGTATCCTAGCATCGTTAGAGCTATTTATCAGGAAAATAAAGGCCATGGTGGTGCTGTCAATTGTGGCTTGGCAGAGGCTTCTGGGCGTTATTTTAAAGTGGTTGATAGTGATGACTGGGTGGATCCCCGTGCTTACCTGAAAATTTTGGAAACCTTGCAGGAACTAGAGAGTGAGGGTCAGGAAGTTGATGCCTTTGTGACTAATTTTGTCTATGAAAAGGAAGGCCAGTCTCGTAAGAAGAGTATGAGTTACGAGTCAGTTTTGCCTGTCCAGCAGATTTTTGGCTGGAATCAGGTCGGAAATTTCTCAAAAGGTCAGTATATCATGATGCACTCGCTGATTTATCGGACAGATTTGTTGCGAGCGAGCCAGTTCCAACTGCCTGAGCATACCTTTTATGTCGATAATCTTTTTGTCTTCACCCCCCTTCAGCAGGTCAAGACCATGTACTATCTGCCTGTCGATTTCTATCGTTATTTGATTGGGCGTGAAGACCAGTCTGTCAATGAGCAAGTGATGATTAAGCGCATTGACCAGCAACTCAAGGTCAATCGACTCTTGGTAGACCAGCTTGATTTGTCCCAAGTGAGCCATCCCAAAATGCGAGAATATCTGTTGAATCATATTGAGATTACGACGGTGATTTCCAGTGCCCTGCTCAACCGAGCTGGAACAGCGGAGCATCTGGCCAAAAAACGCCAATTGTGGACCTATATTCAGCAGGAAAATCCAGAGGTCTTTCAGGCCATTCGTAAGACCATGTTGAGCCGTTTGACCAAACATTCAGTCTTGCCAGCTCGCAAACTGTCTAATGTCGTCTATCAAATCACCAAGTCTGTTTATGGATTTAATTAATATAAGTATTTTATAAGAGGGATTTAAGAAAAATTTTAACTTTTTCTTAATCCTTTTTAATTTTAGGAGATTATACTAGAGTCATCAAATAAAGAAAAACTCTAAGGAGAATCCTATGAAATTCAATCCAAATCAAAGATATACTCGTTGGTCTATTCGCCGTCTCAGTGTCGGTGTTGCCTCAGTTGTTGTAGCCAGTGGCTTCTTTGTCCTAGTTGGTCAACCAAGTTCTGTACGTGCCGATGTGGTCAATCCAACTCCTGCTCAAGTCGTACCAGATGCTACTTCGGTGAGTGAAGAGAGCGACTTACCAGTAGAACTTCTCAAAGAAGCAGTCGATACAGCTCTTCCTTCAGAGCAGGCAGAATCAACACCTAAAGCAAGCTTGGATACTGCAAGCTCTCCAGAAAAAGCAGATGCAGGTGCTAAAGAGCCAGTAGTAGCACCAAAAGAAGAAGTGCAAGCAAAACCAGAATCTAAGAAAGAAACAGAAGATGCGCTTAAACATGCGACAAATCCTGCACCTACAGTTTCTGGACAAGACCGTGAAGCAAATGAAGCTCAGCCAGCAACTACTCCAGCTGAAGTTCAAAAAGGCGTGGTTGACAATACTAAAGATACAGTAGACGTCCCAGCCACTTACTTGGATAAAGCCAACTTCCCAGGTCCATTCACAGCTGGTGTCAACCAAGTCATTCCTTACGAATTCTTCGCTGGTGACGGTATGTTAACTCGCCTTATCTTGAAAGCATCCGACAAGGCTCCATGGTCAGACAACGGCTCAGCTAAAAATCCTGCTCTCCCACCAGTAGAGAAATTGGGCAAAGGCCTCTACTTCTACGAAGTGGACTTGGCAGGGACTCAGGGTAAATCAGATAAAGAGCTTCTAGACCTCTTGAAACAAAACGGCACTCAAAGCTATAAAGCTACCATCAAGGTGTACGGTGCCAAAGACGGCAAAGCTGATTTGAGCAATCTCGTAGCGACTAAAGAATTGGATGTCAACTTGAATGGCTTGACTACCCAAGCTGAAGTCCAAAAAGGAGTAGCCGACAATACTAAAGATACGGTGGATGTACCAGCTACTTACTTGGATAAGGCCAACTTCCCTGGCCCATTCACAGCCGGCGTCAACCAAGTCATTCCATACGAATTCTTCGCAGGTGACGGTATGTTGACTCGTCTGATTTTGAAGGCCTCAGATAAGGCTCCATGGTCAGACAATGGTTCAGCTAAAAATCCTGCTCTTCCACCAGTAGAAAAATTAGGCAAAGGTCTCTATTTCTACGAAGTGGACTTGGCTGGTACCCAAGGCAAATTAGACAAAGATCTTCTTGACCTCTTGAAACAAAATGGTACTCAAAGCTATAAAGCAACTATCAAAGTGTACGGTGCGAAGGACGGCAAGGCCGATTTGAGCAACCTTGTAGCGACTAAAGATTTGAATGTTAATTTGAATGGTTTGACTACACCAGCTGAAGTGCAAAAAGGTGTAGCCGATAACACCAAAGACACAGTAGATGTTCCAGCTACTTACTTGGACAAAGCCAACTTCCCTGGACCGTTCACAGCCGGTGTCAACCAAGTCATTCCATACGAATTCTTCGCTGGTGACGGTATGTTGACTCGTCTTATTTTGAAAGCATCCGACAAGGCCCCATGGTCAGACAATGGTTCAGCTAAAAATCCTGCTCTTCCACCAGTAGAAAACTTGGGCAAAGGTCTCTACTTCTACGAAGTGGACTTGGCAGGTACCCAAGGCAAATCTGATAAAGAGCTTCTAGACCTCTTGAAACAAAACGGCACTCAAAGCTATAAAGCCACTATCAAGGTATACGGTGCCAAAGACGGTAAGGCTGATTTGACTAACCTCGTAGCGACTAAGGATTTGACAGTAAACTTGAATGGACATCAGTCTCTGATTCCGATGCAGTCAGGTTTCGTCCCATCTTCTAATGGTTCAGCTATGCCGGCTCCAATGATGAATAGTCATCAAGATGCGTCTAAGATGAACGCTCAAATGCCTAGTGCCAATCAAGATGAGATGAAATCTAAAATGCCAGCTGCTAGTCAGGATAAGACGATGCCTAACAAAGAGCAGGACAAAACCATGAATGCTAGTCAGCCTATGGCAACACCAAGCATGAAACAAGATCAAGCTCCAGCAGCCTCAAGCAAAATGTCTGATGAAGGCAAGGTAGCATCCAATAACAAGGTATCAAGTCCAATGATGGCTGATCAAATGAAAGACCAAAAAGACATGCTTCCATATACTGGTGAAGCCCAAACATCAATGGCTACTCTTGGCTTCTTTGGATTAGCCTTGGCCGGACTTCTAGGTGGACTCGGTTTGAAAGCTAAAAAAGAGTAAAATGACTAGTCTAGTTACAGACTTTCTATCTAGGATATGAAAAATCCAGATATCGTTTAGAATGTTCGTAAAGAGATAAAAATAGTGTTATACTATTGTGGTATAGCACTGTTTTTTTCAAAGGAGAGACAGATGGGAAAGACAATTTTACTCGTTGACGACGAGGTAGAAATCACAGATATTCATCAACGCTATCTGGTTCAGGCAGGATATCAGGTTTTGGTAGCTCATGATGGGGTAGAGGCCTTAGAAATCTTCAAGCGAAAAGCGATTGATTTGATTATTACAGATATCATGATGCCTCGGATGGATGGTTATGATTTGATTAGCGAAGTCCAGTATCAATCTCCAGATCAGCCTTTTCTCTTTATCACGGCTAAGACTAGTGAGCAGGACAAGATTTACGGCCTAAGCTTGGGGGCAGATGACTTTATTGCCAAGCCCTTTAGCCCTCGTGAGCTGGTTTTGCGTGTCCACAATATCTTGCGTCGCCTTCATCGTGGAGGTGAGACAGAAGTCGTCAGTCTCGGGGATTTACGGATGAATCACGGTAGTCATGAGGTCCAAGTCGGAGATGTGGCGCTTGATTTGACAGTCAAATCCTTCGAACTTCTATGGCTTTTAGCCAGCAATCCAGAGCGGGTTTTCTCTAAGACAGACCTCTATGAAAAGGTCTGGCAAGAAGACTACGTAGATGATACCAATACCTTGAATGTTCATATTCATGCTCTTCGACAGGAGTTGGCTAAACATGCTAGTTCAGAAACCCCCACCATCAAAACCGTCTGGGGCTTGGGCTACAAAATTGAGAAAGCACGAGGTAGTTAATGAAATTAAAAAGTTATATTTTAGTAGGGTATATTATTTCAACACTCCTAACGATTATCGTGGTTTTTTGGGCTATCCAGCGAATGTTAATTGAAGAAAGAGAAATTTATTTCCTAGTGGGAATGACTCTCGTAGCTAGTTTTGTCGGTGCTGGGATTAGTCTCTTTCTTTTATCACCGGTCTTTACTTCATTGGGAAAACTCAAGGAACATGCCAAGCGGGTAGCGGACAAGGATTTCCCTTCAAATCTGGAAGTTCAAGGACCTGTAGAGTTTCAGCAATTAGGCCAGGCTTTCAATGAAATGTCCCATGATTTGCAGGCGACCTTTGATTCCTTGGAAGAAAGCGAACGAGAAAAGGGCTTGATGATTGCTCAACTTTCGCATGATATCAAGACCCCCATCACTTCGATCCAAGCGACGGTAGAAGGGATTTTGGATGGGGTTATCAAGGAAGGAGAACAGGACCATTATCTAGCAACCATTGGACGCCAGACTGAAAGACTCAATAAACTGGTTGAGGAGTTGAATTTTTTGACTCTAAACACAGCTAGAAATCAGGCAGAGACAACTAGTAAAGACAGCATTTTTCTGGACCAGCTCTTGATTGAGTGCATGAGTGAATTTCAGTTCTTGATTGAGCAGGAAGAGCGAGATGTCCACTTGCAGGTAATTCCAGAGTCTGCTCGGATTGAAGGAGATTATGCCAAACTTTCTCGTATCTTGGTGAATCTGGTCAATAACGCTTTTAAATACTCGTCTCCAGGAACCAAGCTGGAAGTGGTGGCTAAGCTGGAGAAGAACCAGCTTTCAATCAGTGTGACGGATGAGGGACAGGGCATTGCCCCAGAGGACTTGGAGAATATTTTCAAACGCCTTTATCGTGTAGAAACTTCGCGTAACATGAAAACAGGTGGTCATGGCTTAGGTCTTGCGATTGCGCGTGAATTGGCCCATCAATTAGGTGGAGAAATCACAGTTAGCAGCCAGTACGGTCTAGGAAGCACCTTTACTCTCGTTCTCAATCTCTCTGGCAATGAAAATAAAGCTTAAAACCCCTTTACAAATCTAGCCATTCATGGTAGAATGGATTTTGTGTGAAATATCAGCAGGAAAGCATGAAGCTCGTCAACAGGTGTCTTATGATAAGTAACCTTGGCTGTTTAGGCGAAGGGCATCTGCACGAATCAGGGCTTTCTAAGTGACTATTTCCACCGAAATATTATTTATATCAGGAGGACATTCACATGTCACGTTATACAGGACCATCTTGGAAACAAGCTCGTCGCCTTGGCCTTTCACTTACAGGTACAGGTAAAGAATTGGCACGTCGTAACTACGTACCAGGACAACACGGACCAAACAACCGTTCTAAATTGTCAGAATACGGTTTGCAATTGGCTGAAAAACAAAAACTTCGTTTCACTTACGGTGTAGGTGAAAAACAATTCCGTAACTTGTTCGTACAAGCTACAAAAATCAAAGGCGGAATCCTAGGTTTCAACTTCATGCTTCTTTTGGAACGTCGTTTGGATAACGTTGTTTACCGTCTTGGTCTTGCGACTACTCGTCGTCAAGCTCGTCAATTCGTAAACCACGGTCACATCCTTGTTGACGGAAAACGCGTTGATATCCCATCATACCGCGTAACTCCAGGTCAAGTGATCTCAGTTCGTGAAAAATCATTGAAAGTTCCAGCTATCCTTGAAGCAGTAGAAGCTACTCTTGGACGTCCAGCATTCGTATCATTCGACGCTGAAAAATTGGAAGGTTCATTGACTCGCTTGCCAGAACGCGATGAAATCAACCCAGAAATCAACGAAGCACTTGTCGTTGAATTCTACAACAAAATGTTGTAATATTTTATTAAACAAGGTAGGCTTTGAAGCCTTGATATTAAGCACTTTGGGACGTTTTCCCTTAGTGCTTTTTTTAACATTTTACAATAGCTTTTAAGCATACAGCTATAAGTATCTATACGCAGCTAGACCTGTATAGTTTAAAGTGATATAATAGTCTAAAAGGAGGTACTACTATGA
>CAUUIG010000092.1:0-6687 GCA_963545095.1 uncultured Streptococcus sp. | reverse complement strand
AAGTAGCAAGCAAGCTCTTAGAAGGCTTGAGCGCAGATATTTACACGCCTTCGCTGAGACAGTTGAAAGAAGCCAGTCAAGATTTGCAGGCTGTTGCCAAGAGTAGCGGTGCTGGTGGTGGTGACTGTGGTATTGCCTTGAGTTTTGATGTGCAATCAACTGAAACCTTAAAAAATCGTTGGGCCGATCTGGGGATTGAGCTCTTATACCAAGAAAGGATAGGACATGACGACAAATCGTAAGGATGAGCACATCCGCTATGCCCTTGAGCAGAAAAGTTCCTATAATAGCTTTGATGAGGTGGAGTTGATTCATTCTTCCTTGCCTCTTTACGACCTGGATGAGATTGATTTGTCGACAGAGTTTGCTGGTCGAAAGTGGGACTTTCCTTTTTATATCAATGCCATGACGGGTGGAAGTGATAAAGGACGAGAAATCAATCAAAAACTAGCTCAGGTGGCGGAAGCCTGTGGGATTTTGTTTGTGACGGGTTCTTATAGCGCAGCCCTCAAGGATCCAACAGATGACTCTTTTTCTGTCAAAACCAGCCATCCAAATCTCCTCCTTGGAACCAATATTGGATTGGACAAGCCTGTCGAGTTAGGTCTTCAGACTGTAGAAGAGATGACTCCTCTTCTCCTACAAGTGCATGTCAATGTCATGCAGGAATTACTCATGCCAGAGGGAGAAAGAAAGTTTCGAAGCTGGCAATCGCATCTGGCAGACTATAGCAAGCAAATCCTTGTTCCTATCATTTTAAAGGAAGTAGGCTTTGGGATGGATGTAAAGACCATTGAAAGAGCCTATGAACTAGGGGTTCGAACTGTCGACCTATCAGGTCGTGGTGGAACTAGCTTTGCTTATATCGAAAACCGTCGCAGTGGTCAACGTGACTACCTCAATCAATGGGGCCAGTCCACTATGCAAGCCCTTCTCAATGCCCAAGACTGGAAAGATAAGATTCAACTCTTGGTCAGTGGTGGCGTTCGCAATCCGCTGGATATGATTAAGTGTCTGGTCTTTGGTGCCAAGGCTGTGGGACTGTCTCGAACAGTTCTGGAATTGGTTGAAACCTATTCAGTCGAAGAGGTGATTGGCATTGTCCAAGGCTGGAAAGCAGATTTGCGTTTGATTATGTGTGCTCTTAACTGTGCCACCATAGCAGATTTGCAAAAAGTAGACTATCTTCTTTATGGAAAATTAAAAGAAGCAAATGATCAGATGAAAAAGGCGTAACCACCGCCTTTTTTCCATCTTCAGACCGAGGTGACTTTTTTGAATTGTGATAAAATAGAAGGGAGAGGATGAACCTATGAGAAAATTTAAAATCTTTTTATTTATCGAAGCCTGTCTTTTGACAGGAGCTCTGATTTTGATGGTATCAGAGCATTTTTCGCGTTTTCTGCTGATTTTATTCCTCTTTTTGCTTTTGATTCGCTATTACACTGGTAAAGAGGGGAATAACCTTCTTTTAGTGGTGGCAACCATTCTCTTCTTTTTCATCGTCATGCTCAATCCTTTTGTGATTCTAGCTATTTTTGTTGCGGTCATCTATAGCCTCTTTCTTCTTTATCCGATGATGAACCAGGAAAAGGAGCAGACTAATTTGGTTTTTGAAGAGGTGGTGACGGTTAAGAAGGAGAAAAATCGTTGGTTTGGAAATCTCCATCATTTTTCAAGCTACCAGACTTGCCAGTTTGATGATATCAATCTCTTTCGTCTTATGGGCAAGGACACCATTCATCTGGAGAGGGTCATCCTAACCAATCATGATAATGTTATTATCCTCAGAAAGATGGTAGGAACAACCAAAATCATTGTACCTGTAGATGTGGAAGTCAGTCTCAGCGTTAACTGTCTCTATGGGGATTTGACTTTTTTCAATCAGCCCAAGCGTGCTCTCCGCAATGAACACTATCATCAGGAAACAAGAGACTATCTCAAGAGTAACAAGAGCATCAAGATTCTCTTGACCACTATGATTGGAGATGTGGAGGTGGTCAGAGGATGAAAAAACAAGCTTATATAATCATTGCTATAACCTCCTTCCTCTTTGTCTTATTTCTCTCCCACAGCTTGCTGGAAATCCTTGATTTTGACTGGTCTCTTTTCCTGCATGATGTCGAAAAAACAGAAAAATTTGTCTTTTTGTTGTTGGTTTTCAGTATGTCCATGACCTGTCTCTTAGCCCTGTTTTGGCGAGGTATGGAAGAGCTTTCTCTAAGAAAAATGCAGGCCAATCTCAAGCGTTTGTTGGCAGGTCAAGAAGTGGTTCAGGTTGCTGATCCAGATTTGGATGCCAGTTTCAAGTCCTTGTCAGGCAAACTTAACCTCTTGACAGAAGCACTTCAAAAGGCTGAAAATTACAGTCTTGCTCAGGAAGAGGAAATCATCGAGAAGGAACGAAAGCGGATTGCTCGGGATTTGCACGATACAGTCAGTCAGGAGTTGTTTGCGGCTCACATGATTTTATCAGGTATCAGCCAGCAGGCTTTGAAATTGGATAGAGAAAAGATGCAGATCCAGTTGCAGAGTGTCACAGCTATTTTAGAAACAGCCCAGAAGGATTTGCGGGTCTTGCTCTTGCATTTGCGACCAGTTGAACTGGAGCAGAAGAGTCTGGTTGAGGGAATCCAAATCCTCTTAAAAGAGCTTGAGGACAAGAGTGATCTCAAGGTTGGTTTCAAGCAAAATGTGACGAAATTGCCTAAGAAAATCGAGGAGCATATCTTCCGTATCCTGCAAGAGTTGATCAGCAATACCCTCCGCCATGCCCAAGCCTCCTGTTTGGATGTTTACCTCTATCAGACGGATTTTGAATTGCAGCTGAAGGTGGTGGACAATGGGATTGGTTTCCAGTTGGGGAGTTTAGATGACCTGAGTTATGGACTCCGCAATATCAAGGAGCGGGTTGAAGATATGGCAGGGACGGTTCAGTTGTTGACAGCTCCCAAGCAAGGGCTGGCAGTTGATATCCGTATTCCCCTGCTCGATAAGGAATGATAAAGGAGTAAAGATGAAAATTTTACTAGTTGATGACCATGAAATGGTCCGATTGGGCTTGAAAAGCTACTTTGACCTCCAAGATGATGTAGAAGTTGTAGGGGAGGCGTCCAACGGGTCTCAAGGCATTGATTTGGCCTTGGAACTGCGTCCAGATGTCATTGTCATGGATATTGTCATGCCTGAGATGAATGGGATTGACGCGACCTTAGCTATCCTTAAAGAATGGCCTGAAGCCAAGATATTGATTGTGACTTCGTACTTGGACAATGAAAAAATCATGCCGGTCTTGAATGCTGGTGCTAGAGGCTATATGCTTAAGACTTCTAGTGCAGATGAATTGCTGCACGCTGTTCGTAAGGTGGCTGCTGGGGAGCTGGCCATTGAGCAAGAGGTTAGCAAGAAGGTCGAATACCACCGCAATCACATAGAACTTCATGAGGAGCTGACTGCGCGTGAGCGAGATGTTCTCCAACTCATCGCCAAGGGATATGAAAATCAGCGCATCGCAGACGAACTTTTTATCTCTCTCAAGACGGTCAAGACCCATGTGTCCAATATCCTAGCGAAACTTGAAGTCAGCGATCGTACCCAGGCTGCGGTCTATGCCTTTCAGCACCATTTGGTGGGGCGTGAGGAGTTTTAGTAGTTATATAAAATAATGTTGGAGAAATGGCTGACATTGGTATCAAAGAAGCAAGTGAGTACCTCCCCCATTATTGAAAAGCGCATTCATTACTTGAAAAAAGTCGCTCATTTATGTTATAATAGACTGTATTTAAAAAATTTTAAGGAGAAATGACAGAATGTCTGTATCATTTGAAAACAAAGAAACAAACCGTGGTGTCTTGACTTTCACTATCTCTCAAGACCAAATCAAACCAGAATTGGACCGTGTCTTTAACTCAGTAAAGAAAACTCTTAACGTTCCAGGTTTCCGTAAAGGTCACCTTCCACGTCCTATCTTCGACAAAAAATTTGGTGAAGAGTCACTTTACCAAGACGTTATGAACGCTCTTTTGCCAAACGCTTATGAAGCAGCTGTAAAAGAAGCTGGTCTTGAAGTGGTTGCTCAACCAAAAATTGACGTAACTTCAATGGAAAAAGGTCAAGACTGGGTTATCACTGCTGAAGTTGTTACAAAACCTGAAGTAAAATTGGGTGACTACAAAAACCTTGAAGTATCAGTAGATGTAGAAAAAGAAGTAACTGATGCTGACGTTGAAGAGCGTATCGAACGCGAACGCAACAACTTGGCTGAATTGGTTATCAAGGAAGCTGCTGCTGAAAACGGCGACACTGTTGTCATCGACTTCGTTGGTTCTATCGACGGTGTTGAGTTTGACGGCGGAAAAGGTGAAAACTTCTCACTTGGACTTGGTTCAGGTCAATTCATCCCTGGTTTCGAAGACCAATTGGTAGGTCACTCAGCTGGCGAAACTGTTGATGTTATCGTAACATTCCCAGAAGACTACCAAGCAGAAGACCTTGCAGGTAAAGAAGCTAAATTCGTGACAACTATCCACGAAGTAAAAGCTAAAGAAGTTCCAGCTCTTGACGATGAACTTGCAAAAGACATCGACGAAGAAGTTGAAACACTTGCTGAATTGAAAGAAAAATACCGCAAGGAATTGGCTGCAGCTAAAGAAGAAGCATACAAAGATGCAGTTGAAGGTGCAGCAATCGATAAAGCTGTAGAAAACGCTGAAATCGTAGAACTTCCAGAAGAAATGATCCACGAAGAAGTTCACCGTTCAGTAAACGAATTCCTTGGAAACTTGCAACGTCAAGGTATCAACCCTGACATGTACTTCCAAATCACTGGAACTACTCAAGAAGACCTTCACAAACAATACGAAGCAGAAGCTGAGTCACGTACTAAGACTAACCTTGTTATCGAAGCAGTTGCCAAAGCTGAAGGATTTGATGCTTCAGAAGAAGAAATCCAAAAAGAAATCGAGCAATTGGCTGCAGACTACAACATGGAAGTTGCACAAGTACAAAGCTTGCTTTCAGCTGATATGTTGAAACACGATATCACAATCAAAAAAGCTGTTGAATTGATTACAAGCACAGCAACAGTTAAATAATCTTAATAAAATAAAAGCCCACCTGAATTGGTGGGTTTTCTTATGCACTATTTTCCAAAAATCTCTTTGAGGTCTGCGTCTGTAATCCCAATCATGGCGGGGATGCTGTCCCAGTTTTCTTCTGTCAGGATGTAGGATGGTTCAGAGGTACTTGATGTGACTATTTCAGAGACCGCTTGTTGCTTTTCTTCAACATTCTCCAGTAGATCACTGAAGCGTTCAATCAGATAGGTTTTTCGGGCAGTTCCGATATGTTGGGTAGCATAGTCGAAGGCCTGTAATTCGCCTAGTAAGATAAGCTTGCTTTTGGCACGTGTAATAGCTGTGTAGATGAGATTTCGCTCCAGCATACGCCTACTAGCACTGGTGATAGGTAGGATGACAACAGGAAACTCGCTTCCCTGGGACTTATGGATACTCATGGCATAGGCCAGGCGAATCTTGTACCATTCGTTACGTGGGTAAGAGACCTCGTTGCCATCAAAATCAATGACAATCTCATCTTGTTTCGACTCAGTATATTTGCCGGGAATCAGGTCTGTGATAGCTCCCAAATCCCCATTAAAGACATTGATTTCAGCATCGTTGACCAAGTGAATAACCTTGTCGCCTTTACGATAGTGGCACTGGGGAGCTTCAAAACTGACTTGGTCTTTTTGTGGTGGATTCAGGAGGTCTTGCATGAGCTGATTGATGGCATCGATCCCTGCAGTCCCTCGGTACATGGGAGCCAGAACTTGGATATCACGGGCAGGGATGCCACTTCTGAGGGCAGCGCCTAAGATTTTTTCAATAGTAGCAGGAATATGGCCGCTAGCAATTTCAAAGTAGGAACGGTCTGCTTTTTTCTGGGTGAAATCAGCTGGCAAGATTCCCTGTCTAATCTGACTAGCTAGGGTGACGATGGTTGATTCTTCGCTTTGCCGATAAATTTTTTCCAAGCGGGTCTGAGGAATCAAAGGAATATGAAGCAGGTCAGCTAGAACCTGTCCAGGACTGACAGACGGTAGCTGGTCGCTGTCACCCACGATGAGGATTTTACTGTTAGAAGAGATGTTGGAGAAGAGTTGATTGGCCAGCCAAGTATCCACCATGGAGAATTCATCTACAATGATAAAGTCAGCATCCAGATAATCTTCCAGATGGCTGGTATCGTCGTCTCCCGTCATTCCCAAATGGCGGTGTATGGTTGCGCTAGGCAAACCTGTCAATTCATTCATACGCCGAGCTGCTCGACCAGTTGGAGCAGCAAGAAGAATCGGCAGATTGCTTTTTTTCCTGAGATCAAGTCCTTCAAGGAGGGCATAAACAGCGATAATCCCATTGATAACAGTTGTCTTACCAGTACCAGGCCCACCTGTCAGGATAAAGACCTTGTTCTGAATAGCGTCGCAGATAGCTTGTTTTTGAATACTATCGTACTCAATCCCCAGTTCTTCCTCGATAGTAGCGATATGTTTTTGAATGGTTTCTAAATCATGACTCTTCTGCTTTCCTTTTTCAAGGATACGAACCAAGTGACTGCGGATGCCTTCCTCGGCGAAAAAGAGGCTGTTGTCAAAGATTTTGGTATCAATCTGCTGAACCTTGTCTT
>CAUUIG010000091.1:0-6703 GCA_963545095.1 uncultured Streptococcus sp. | reverse complement strand
AACAAACCTATTATATAACTATTTAAGTTTAATTGCAAGTACGGGCATTGTTTTTCTATGTTAGTTTCTTTTTTAAACTGTAAATCAAGGAATCCCTTACTATTCATATCGTAGCGATTCTACAGGATCCATTTTACTAATTTTACGTGCTGGGAAGTAGGCTGAGACATAGCCAAGTAAGAGAGCGAAAGCTAGAGTTCCTAAAACAGATAACAAATTTAATTCAAAAACCTTAGTGATGGATGGGTAAAAGTGACTTACAATCGCATTCGCCAAACTTCCCACCCCTTGTGCTACCAAAAAGGCCAGTAACAAGGCGATGCCTACAATCCAGATAGCCTCGTAAATAAAAATTCCTTTGACATCACGATTCTGATAACCAACTGCCTTCATGACACCTATTTCCTTAGAACGTTGCATGATATTGATGTAAATGATAATACCAATCATGACCGCTGCTACCACAATAGCTTGTGATGAAAGTACAATCAATAATCCCTGAATGACACGAATAAAAGTAATCACAATATCAAGAACCTTCTGTTGAGAAAGCACAGTATACTTCTTGTTTTTCTGCAATTCTTCTGTTATCGCTTTTGTTTGTGATGGATTTTTGAGTTCCAAGATAAAATAAGATACAGCTTTTGTAAATCCAGCTTCTTTCAAAATCGTTTCCATTTGATGAGAAGGCATAAAACTGTTGCTGTCCTCCATGTCATCTTCATCATTGATTACACGTACAATCTTCGTTTGAAATTGAGCAGTCTTACTAGCTTCGGCAGCATTTTCTACAATGCTTGCTGAGACTGATTTGCCAATAACATCATTAGCTGTCAGATTGTTTCCTGTCTGTTCATTCCAATTTTTTAGTAAACTGCTTGGAATCGTTAAGCCTTGTTCATTTGTATCAGTATAGAGGGATCCAGCCAACACTTTGTCCGTCTCATTACTACTAACAGAGATACTTGTATCCTCATAGAGACTCACTACTTGAGCATAAGAAGGCATCGTTTGACTCAGATCCATTTCTTGCCCATCTATAGTAATATTTGACATGGTCATCCCAAAAGGACTCTCCAAATATTTAATAGCTTCTTTCCCAACTGTATCCGTGATATAGTTCTTATCGTCTTGGTTCAAAAAGCCTCGTCCAACATTTTTTGTGTTTAAAGCAATCTGAACTTGAGAAGGGATTTGACCTCCATTCGTATTTTCATCAATCATCGAAATCAATGCATTTCCCAATCCGAAAGAAATTAAGACTCCTACAAAACCGATTGAGGTTGCTAGCGCAATCAATAGGTTACGCCATTTTCTTTCCATAAAGTTATTTAAAGAAAGTTTGAATTTATTTTTTAATGACAATCCTTTATTTTTTGACTTCTTCAACGACTTCACCATCCTTCATTTTGATAATCACATCTGCATATTCGGCAACCTCTGGATTATGGGTTACAATCAGTACTGTTTTCCCTGTTTGGGCTAAATTTTTAAATACTTCCAATACCATTTCTTGGGATTGAGAATCCAGCGAACCCGTTGGCTCATCGGCTACAATCATATCAGGCTGATTTACCAGCGCACGCGCTATTGCTACGCGTTGCTTTTGCCCGCCAGAAAGCTGTTTAACATTTTTAGCCATAAAAGGCTCCATACCCAAGTTACTTAATTGTTCCTTTGCAATCATTGTCATCTCCCTGTCAGATAAATCTTTGACATAGAGAGGTAGCTTGACATTGTCCAAGACAGACTGATGAGGAATGAGGTTAAAGTTTTGAAATACAAATCCAATCTTATCTTTACGAAATTGAGTTAGTTCAATCTCTGATAAGTCACGGAGGGATTCCCCTTTAAACTCTAAATCTCCTTCATATTGTCTATCTAAACCGCTAATGATATTTAGTAAACTGGTTTTGCCACAGCCTGATGGACCGTAAATCGCTGTAATTTTACCTTTTGCAATCTGCAGATTTATATTCTTTAAAGCCTGCTCTTGATGTTTACTGTCCAAGGCATAAAATTTTGAAATATTTTTAATGGATAAAATGGACATGATTATCTCCTTTAATTACTTTTGACAACATATATCGATATAAACTACAATAAATAATACTGATATAAACTATATTTAACAATATCAAGCCCCATAAACCAAATAGTTTAATTTGATTGAATAATAAGCAAACCATAACTGGTACGAAGCGAATAATGTACAATGTTATCCTTGTATTTATAGGAATTGAAAAAGCATCTAATTCTTTCGCATTCTTGAAATGATACTTTCTAAATATAATTATCTCTAACATTTGTATCCCTTGGCATAAAAAATATGCTAGAGAAACTCCGAAAAGAAATAGGGAAATATCTATAAAACCGTACCCCAGATAATTTAAAAAGAAATAGAGCGAGATCGACGGAACTAAGATACTAATAAAATTTAAAGACCAAATTCTTTTTTTTATAAACTTATTAAGATTGACCCCCACAGCCTTCAGATAAGGGAAGTCCTTATTTAAAGTAAGAAAATAAAAATTTATCCCTTTATTACTAAAAAATACTGTCCCTGAAAATAAAGCTGTATTCAATATCATCGCTTTATTCGATATATCAATTCCTAAAAAATCTGGTAAAACCAACCACATGAACATAAACATAAAAGTTGAAAATACAGGTATAGTCATCGCTTTAAACACCGTCAAACCATCAACGACAGATAATAAATAGGTTGTACTGAACGATTTTTTAAACCTTGGCCTAACATACCTGATTTTCGGTATAAAAAATATACTATTAAGTAAAAAAACAAGTAGGCATGCAAATATTCCTAAAGAAATATCATAGAAAAAAATAACTACTAAGATGGGGGAAACTAGAATTAAATTCTTTAAAAATACTATATTCCAAAATTCTCTCCCTGTGATATTGAAAAATATCCTCATTGTACTCTCTGTTTTAGTTTTTAAAACATAAATATTTTCATAAATTATTCCTAATAACAAAATTGCAGGAACAAGTATTTTTACTAATTCAAAGTATGATAGGATACCCCAAATTTGATTTTCACTTAATAGCTTATAAACTTCTTGTTTAGCAAAACAAAATATAAAAATCAAACTAACAGATGAAAGAAAATATTTGTATGTCGATTGAAACAACGATAATTCCTTGACATTATTCGAATCATTCCAGTATCCCTGTCGAGATAGGAATAATAGAGTAATAGAATAATAAAACTTTTCCATATAACTTTCCTCTACAAAGAAATAATCTGATCAACTGTCGGTAAAATTTCTTGCCTCTCGTGACTTACAATAATGAAGTGTTTGCCTAGATTTATCTTTTGCTCCATCAATTGAAGCAGATTTTCAACCGAAATTTGATCTAAACCTGATAAAGGTTCATCCATAACATACAAATCCGAATCCAATAAAAACGCTGCTATAAGCATTACTTTTTTCTTTTCTCCTAATGACAATGATTGAATTGTTTGTGTCATTAATTTCTCATTCAAATAAAATTGTTCTCGTAATTCTCTTAACCGTTCTTCGAACAAATTTGTTTCAATAAAAAATTGTTTCTGTAAAAATCCGAATAATAAATTAGGAGATAAACCAATGAAATAGTTGTCCGAAGAATCTGGAACATAGCTAACTTTTTCTTCAGAAATCAATGAGCCAGAATATGGTTGAACAATTCCTAGTAATACTTTCAATAATGTTGACTTTCCTGAGCCATTTTTTCCAGTAATCAGTGTCAGACCTGAATTTGAAGTATCAAAAGAAATATTGTTAAACAGTATCCGACTATTTATCCTATACGAAATGTTCTCTACTTTCATTTTTTCTCCTTTTATATTATAATTAAAATAGTTGATAGTTATGTCTATAATCTTTTTGAGAATGCCCATTTTCAAACTGAGACATAACTATCAATTATTTTTTTATATTAATTTCTAAACTAGAACCACTGTTTAACCCAGCCCCAAATTGCTGTTAAAATCCAGTCAATAATAATCCATCTGATAATTCTCCATACGAAACGCCACATAATAATTCCTCCTATTTACTAAACCACTGTTTCACCCAACCCCAGATAGCTTCCCATATCAAACTAATCAGAATCCATTTTATAATTCTCCATACCCAACGCCACATTTATTCTTTCTCCTTTTCTGTGATTCCTACTTTAATCTTCTGAAAAAATCAATATTCCTAAATGTCCTGTTATTCTCCAACGTCATATCAAGTCCCTCATTTACTTCTCGTACAATAATAAGTGCATTATTTGCTATACCGACTAATGGATAGACTTTTAATATCTGGGGCTTTATTGTAATCAAATCCAATAAATAGCCGTTAACTCTTATTTCCACTTGAAGAAGAGTTGATAGTGTTTGTCGAATGAGCAGTACATCTCCTACTTCTGACATACCAGTCAATAAAACATTGTTTATTCTTTCAAATTCTAGCATGCCTTCTCACCTTCATAAAAATAGCAACGATTGTCTACTTCCACCAAAGCAACGTTCCTAAAAGTGAAAAAACTGAATCATCTTTAACTACCTCCTTTTTTATATATGAAGTTAATGATAAATTACATTATTCAATAACTTTTCAAGTAAACAAAAATTAGTAAACTTCTTGCTTACACATTGGATTATATCAGTTTATAAAAAATTCTCCAATGACAGAAATGTCACTATTTTATTTAAACTGGTAAAATTAGAGTAAAAAGCTATCTAAACTAGTATTCAAAAATATCACATTTCTCAAAATATAATATAAGTTAGGCTGGACAAAAATTCAATTCAAAGCTAACATTTAGAACGTCTTCCCATAATAAAAAACATAATATCAAAGTTTTTGTATGATTGATATTATGCCTTTTATTGTGAGAACATTTTCTTCATTTTTTCCTGTCAAGTTTTTCCTCAGACTATTTTATTATCCTTACTCCATCCATTATCTAAACTAACGATTAACTTCTCATTGCCAAACATCCTCGCCATCATTTTTGCTTCTTCATACTTTTGTTTTGCCGTATCATAATCAGTCTGAAGATAATATTTCCACTCCACCATCAAGACAATCGGTTGCTTTTGGAAATCTCGTGTTTTTTCAGAAATCCAATTCAGTTTTTCCACAGCTAACTTAAATAACTCTAAGTCATTCAATAATTCACAACTTCCTAGCCCTGCAAATAACACATCACGAACAAGAAATAAATCGTCCGTACCGCTCTTTTCTACGTTATTACACACTTTTTGAAACATTAATTGAAGTTTCTGCTGTTCGCTACTAGATAACTGTCCTTTTTTTATATTTTCTAAATAACTACACAAAAAATACAATCTAATTTTTAAAAGATCTGAAAAGGAAAATTCTCTTTGATTCCATAGTTCCTCAAAAGATTCATCTAAAAGCGCTATTCCATACTGTTCATTATCCGTCGCTCTCACTTCATCTATTGCTTGAAGACAATCCACTATCATCTTCTCATCACGTGGCAAATCATCATAAAAACACTCAAAAATCTCATCAAAATATTCTTCCTTTTGTTCCTGCAACTCCTTGTCTCCGTAGTCAGGGTGATGTAAAAGAAAGTACTTTAATTCTTGGTAGCGTTTAGGCAATTCCTTATAATCTGGCATCAAGACATAGGACGGAATTTCTAATCGTTCTGCAATATATTCTAGTGTTTTTATCGTCGGGCGAAACTCTCCTTTTTCTATCCGCACCAGCTGACGGACTGATAATTCAGACTCATCCCCGCAAAAAACTGGACGACTAAGTCCTTTCTCCTCTCTAAGGATTCGTACCTTCTCTCCTAATTCATTCACTTCTCTTTACCTCTAGGATCATTCCAAAAACTTTGATAACCAAACAAACATATGCATTTATTATAACATTTTATCAAAAAAATGTACAAAAAGAGACATTTCCCCAATGACAGAAATGTCACTCCTATAAAGCATTTAACAATACCTTTCTAAGTCTTCGCTCCATTCATTATCTAAACTAACGATTAACTTCTCATTGCCAAACATCCTCGCCATCATTTTTGCTTCTTCATACTTTTGTTTGGCTGTATCATAATCCATCTGAATATAATATTTCCATTCTACCATCAAGACAATCGGTTGTTTTTGAAAATCTCGTGTTTTCTGCCCTATTTTATTTAAGGTCTCGACTGCCCTCTTAAAATAATGAAGCAACCCCATAATTTCTATACAAGCTAAAGAAGCTAACAAGGAATCTCTAAGCAAGTCCAAACAATCGAACTCTATCTTATCAACCTGAGAACTTAGTTTGTCATGAAAACAAAGAATGGTTTCATGCTCAGACTTTTTTATCTCACCCTCGTTTAAACCATCCATTAACTGACAGTTGAAATACAGTCTCAGTTTCAACAAGTCCTCGGCTTTATATACATCTCTGGATAGTAAATCTTGAAGACCGCCCTCAATCACACCACTTCCGTATAAGGAATTACTAGTCGCTCTCACTTCATCTATTGCTTGAAGACAATCCACTAGCACTTTCTCATCACGGGGCAGGTCATCATAAAAATTCTCAAAAATCTCATCAAAATATTCTTCCTTTTGTTCCTGCAACTCTTTGTCTCCATAGTCAGGATGATGAAGAAGAAAGTATTTTAATTCTTGGTAACGCTTGGGTAATTCCTTATAGTCTGGCATCAAGAC
>CAUUIG010000090.1:0-6725 GCA_963545095.1 uncultured Streptococcus sp. | reverse complement strand
CTTGGTCTTTGGCCATTTCAGCTTGTAAATCTTGGCGTTGCTTTTTAAGAGTTTGGTTTTCTTCTTCTAATTTTTCACGCTTTTGGTAATAACTAGTTAAGAATTCCTGAACCTGTGCCAACTCTTCTTCTGTCGAGTCCAGTTCAGCTTTATTTTCCTTGATTTGGGCAACCAGCACGTCTAAATAAATAACCTTGCGTTGACCTTCCAAGTCTAAAAACTTACGGGCATTCTCAGCTTGATTCTCAAGAGGCTTGATTTGATTATCCAACTCGTAGATAATGTCTTCAAGACGATCCAGATTATCCTGAGTTTGTTGCAATTTGCTCTCAGTCTCTTTTCTACGAGTCTTGTATTTCAAAACTCCAGCAGCTTCTTCAAAAATAGCTCTGCGTTCTTCAGGCTTGGAGTTGAAAATCTCCTCAACCTTCCCTTGGGAAATGATAGAGAAGGAATCTCGTCCCAAACCAGTATCCAAGAAAAGATCATGAATATCACGCAGACGGACTTTCTTACCGTCAATCTTGTATTCGCTATCTCCACTACGATAGATATGGCGTTCTACCCTAATTTCTTGACCTGCATCCTTGATAAATCCGTCATGATTATCCAAAGTCACAACTACAGAAGCATAATTGAGCGGTTTGCGACTTTCAGTTCCAGCAAAAATGACATCCGGCATCTTGCCGCCACGGAGACTCTTAACACTTGACTCCCCCAAGGCCCAACGCAGACTTTCTGTAATATTCGACTTTCCAGATCCATTGGGTCCAACAACTGCCGTCACACCTTGGTCAAAGACGACCTTGGTCTTATCAGCAAAAGACTTGAATCCCTGAATTTCGATTTCCTTTAAATACATGAATTGAGCCCTTTCTCAACGGCATTTTTGGCAGCTTCCTGCTCTGCTAATTTCTTAGAACGACCTTGACCTTGACCAATGCTCTTACCTTCAACAAGAACTTCTACATCAAAAACCTTATCGTGGGCAGGCCCTGTTTCAGAAATGACCTGATAACGAATAGCCACATCCCCATTGACCTGAAGTAACTCTTGGAGATGGGTTTTGTAGTCTGTAATCATCTCAAACTCGCCTGCTTCAACCTTAGGAATCATGACTTGATAAATAAATTCCTTGACCTTGGCCACATCCTTATCCAAAAGAAGGGCACCAAGAAAAGCTTCAAAGGCATCACCAAGAATGGTGTCACGATTGCGACCACCAGATTTTTCTTCCCCCTTACCAAGCTTAATAAACTGGTCAAACTGGCAATCACGCGCAAAACCAGCCAAACTCTCCTCGCGGACAATCATGGCACGGAGTTTAGACAAGTCACCCTCAGGTTTTTTAGGATATTTTTTATACAGATATTCTGAAATCAATAACTGTAGAACAGCGTCTCCTAAAAATTCCAAGCGTTCATTGTGTGAAATTTTTAAGAGGCGGTGCTCATTGGCATAACTCGTATGAGTAAAGGCAGTTTCCAGTAAATTTTTGTCTGCAAATTCGATTGCAAAATGGTTCTTTAGTACAGTTTGTAATTCTTTCATACCAACCTCTTTCTAACTGATAACAGTCCTTTTTATTATATCAAAAAAAGCCCCCTGAGTCACTTTAAAACGGGACAGGAGGGGATTTGGGAATTCTATAGAATATGATTTTCAATTTTATACTTCTTCAAACCACGTCAGCTTCGCCTTGGATTATATATGTGACTGACTTTGTCAGTCTTATCTACAACCTCAAAGCAGTGCTTTGAGCAGCCTACGGCTAGCTTCCTAGTTTGCTCTTTGATTTTCATTGAGTATTAGGGACAAATTTAAAGCAGTGTAAAGAAAAAAGCCCTATTAAAGGCTTTCTTAGGATCTTTACATCCACCCTGAGGGAATCGAACCCCCATCTCAAGAACCGGAATCTTACGTGATATCCATTACACTAAGGGTAGAAACTTGTTTTATTATAACAGAAATTTGCTCTAATAACAAGTTTTTTCTAGAAGGATAGCCCGCCTTAGTGGGACGCATCCCCATTCCAGATAGAGTTTTTCACGATAACATAATCAACGTGTTTAAGGTCAGCAACCCGACGTCCACCTGCGTATGAAATAGCACTTTGAAGGTCCTGTTCCATCTCAGTCAAAGTGTCTTGCAAATGACCTTTTGCAGGAAGCAAGATACGTTTGCCTTCGACGTTTTTATAAGCACCTTTTTGATATTGTGAAGCTGAACCATAGTATTCTTTGAACTGTTCACCGTCTACTTCAATCGTTTTCCCTGGACTTTCGATGTGTCCTGCAAAGAGGGAACCAATCATAACCATGCTGGCACCGAAACGGATAGACTTGGCAATATCTCCGTGAGTACGAATTCCTCCATCAGCGATAATCGGTTTACGTGCAGCCTTGGCACACCAGCGTAGAGCAGCCAACTGCCAACCACCTGTACCAAAACCAGTCTTGACCTTGGTGATACAAACCTTACCAGGACCGATTCCAACCTTAGTAGCATCTGCTCCAGCATTTTCCAATTCACGCACAGCTTCTGGTGTTCCCACATTTCCAGCAATGACAAAGGTATCTGGCAATTCTTTCTTGATGTGTTGAATCATAGAAATCACGCTATCCGCATGACCATGAGCAATGTCAATCGTGATGTATTCAGGAGCATCAGCCTTGAGCTGGCTAACAAAATCATACTCGTAGTCCTTAACACCGACAGAGATAGAAGCAATGAGCCCTTGCTCGTGCATACGTTTGATAAAAGGAATGCGTCCTGCTTCATCAAAACGGTGCATAATGTAGAAGTAACCACCTTTAGCCAGTTGCTCTGCTACATTTTCATCCAAAATCGTCTGCATATTAGCTGGCACAACAGGTAGTTTAAAGGTGTGATTTCCTAGAGTGACACTTGTATCCGCTTCTGCACGACTTTTAATCACACATTTATTTGGAATCAATTGAATATCTTCGTAATCAAAAATTGGAAATTCATTTAACATATCGATGTCTCGTTTCTTTTGTAATGACCTACCTATGCTCTCGCATCACTACGCCTTTTCCGACGTTTCCTTAATTCATTATAAACTAAAGTACAGTTTTTGTCAAATAATTTTATAAATCAAAATATATCGTTCGGGTTTTACTTGTATCAAAAACAAAAGAAAGAGGAGAGATTATTTTCTCCCCACTTCTTTAGTAATATTCCTTTTAAAAATTTCTTCGGAGTTTTCCATCATTTCACAAAATTCACGATAGGATGAAGAGTTCTGAGGAATTTGGATAGACCATTTCTTCAACAAAGCTCCATAACCTGCTAGCTTTCCTATCTCATTATCAATAACCTTATCCTCGCTCGGAAAAACAAGACCAGCCTTCTCAGCTTTTAAAATATAAGAATAGGAAATCAGCTGGAATAAGTCCTCACGGTTGATTCCTTTTTCAGTCAATTCCAGTTTTTTATACTTAGCATCTAATACTATTTTAAGCTCTTCTTGATAAAAATCTGGATATACTTTCCGTTTCCCAACAGAAAATACCGAAATACCACCTAGTTTTTCTTTATTTCGTGGATGGATGAAATCTTTTGGCAATAAAGTATGAACATACTCTTCCCAAAGCCAGGCAACATCAAAAAGAATACCATGGATTTTTTGATCTTGATACCCTAAACCGTGCTTTTCTTGGTTTAGAATCATCAGACAAAGTTCTTGTAACTTTCTGTACTCGTGAAAGTATGCATGACGCAAAAGTTTAGATTGATTTCGTCGAATAATCTTAGCACGATCAGCTAGTTTATAAGAGGGCGTTACACGCACGATTTCTGCTACATTTTCACGACTAGTTGAGAGATTATCTAGTACCCCTTGACCAATGCTTTTCTGGTTCTTAATGTATTCAATAGTGTGACGAATCAACTGCATGAGAGGATTATCATAGGTGAACTCTCTCGTTGTGTAGGCAATATTTCCCGTGAAAGGAAGATTTTTCTTGAGATGTTTTCTTACATCAATCACTCCCTTAACATGACTGTCATTATAAGAAAATCTCTGGTATTCCTTATAAAGACCTTTTCTAATAGCAGCTTGTAGATACTTAGGGAAGAGATACATCAAAAGTTGATAAAGCCTCTCTTCACGAGAGAAAGCAACATCTAAACTAGTGAGATTGATATGAAAAACCTTTTGTAAAAGATAATGCAAAAAATAGTCATTACTCTCATCAGAAAAGCGAGAGGAAATCGTTAATCTTTCCTGACCATAGCCTAGAAAACCAATTACATTTCCTGTCTTGATTTTCTGATTAACTGTTTCAAAGATTTTTTGGTCCTTTTCTAAGTCAGGAGAATTCTTCAAATCATTTGGAAAAATGAAAACACGTTCATCTTGGGATAAACTTTCCAAGGTTCTGTCTAAAAGAAGATTGCTTAGTTTAGGATATTCTGCGACAAAGTCTTCCTTAGCAATTCTATGCTGATTATCGGTTATACGCATCATCGTTTTCATCGCCTTCATTGTCATCAGCTACTGCCTGATCTTTTTGCTTATTCTTTGTCAGATAAAATGCTTTTTTCAATGTTTCTAGAGTTTCAGCTTCATCATAAGAACCACGTACATAATCTTCCAAAAGCGGTTTGAGATAATCAGACCAGAGTAATTCATAGTCAAAATCTACATCCTTCAAGTTAAGGAAATAACTTGGTCCGATATGGTAATGACTGTTTAATTCCTGAACATTTTCAATAGCAGCATTCAAGTTCTTTAATCGAATTTTAGCTTCTTTTGCTTCCTCACCTAGTTCTTCATCTAGAATGTGAAGTCGACTTTCAGCCGTAACTTCAACAAAGCGGAAACGACGACGCATAGCAAAATCGAAGGTATCAACAGATCTGTCTATATCATTCATGGTTCCAATAATATAGACATTGTCAGGGATATAAAATTTCTCATCACTCTCATGTAAATTAGCATACTGGGTAGAAACACTTCCCTTTTCACCACGATAGTCAGGATCAATTGAGAAAAAGAGTTCTCCAAAAATCTTAGAAATCTCACCACGATTGATTTCATCAATGATGAAGACGAATTTCTTGTCTGTGTCAATCGTTGGAGATACATAATCACATAAACCATAACTTTCCTTCATGTGATCCAAAACAATTTTGTGGTAAGTTTGGTACTTTAGATGAGTCTCCTCGCCCTTGTATAAAAGATATACATTTTCTTTAGTGGCAACAGGAGAATCAAACTTCACATTCCCTTGGCTATTTAAACTGGCTGGAACAGAACTACGAGGGAAGAAGTATTGTCCTTGCTTTTCATTGATAGCATCCGTTAGTTTAGTCCAAGTTTCCTCAAAATTATCTTGTCCACCAGTTTTCTGAGCTTCTTTCGCCCTCTGACAAAACTTCTTAAAGATGCCATCTACTAGTTTAAACTCAATGATACCATCTCCATTAGATACTGGTCTCAATCCCTCTACAAAATCCGTATAGTCATAAGATGGGTGAAACTGTACAAATCCAATTTGATCTTTATTACCATTTGTTAACTCTTTGGCTATATCTTTGGCTAAGCGTGTTTTTCCCGTACCTGGTGCACCACGGAGGATAAGGTTTGGAGACTTTAATAGAGATTGAGTTAATTGATGACGAAAATTGTTTGATGAATCCATTGTACTATTGTCTTCCTTATTTTCCATAAAAAGCTTAGAATACTCAAAAAGCATAGTTCCTAATTTCGATGGCTCCAACTCAGGATAAGTTTTGGACACCAGTTCAATTATTTTATGATTTTGCAGATAAGGTCCACCTTGATTTGTCTGAGAAACAAAGTGGTTCCAAAATTCTTTCTGACTATTAATATTTACACCAAAGAAAGGATCTCCCTCAGAATAGATACAAAGTAATTTTGTCACCATAGCAGAACGACCAATAAATTCATTTGTTGATCTTTTCATATCAAAAATAGGATTGTCAAAGTTAAAACGAATACCTTCTTTGATAATTTCATACAAATCTGATTTTAATTTTGAAAATCGCTGATCCAACTCTGAAATCTCATTATTAGCTTGATCTTTATATTTGTTTGTTTTTTTATTCCAATAAATACCAAATTTTGAAGCTGAGCCACCAGAAATTCCAAGAAATAGATTTTTGTATTTTCCTTTCTCAAGAGCGTAGCACAAAGACTTATTTTGCTGTCCCTTTCCTATTATATATTCATCGATTGACATTGTTAAAATCCTATCCAAAGGCCATTCCTGGAGAAACTCTTCTTTTAATTTATCATTAAACTTTTCACCAGCAGTTGCCTTATTTAATAACTCTTCTTTATTTTGACTATACCATTTATAAAAATCTTCTAAACTAACTTTTCTTTTCAGCATAAATCGTACTCCTTTTATAATAATGTTCGAATAAAAAACTATATATTTCATATATAGAATATCATATCCTATAAAAAAAGAAAAGAATTTCTAAAGAAAAAGTCTAGTGTAGAAAGCTTTATTCCCTCGTTACACTAGACTTCTTTTTATCCTAATAATACTCACCCTGACGGTAGTCCCATGAGTTAAAGGTGTCTGACAGGTGCATCATAATCTTATCAATGTCAAGCCCTTTGCGGATTACAACTGGAGCTGGTGAAGTTGAGCGTGCTCCTCCTTGTTCTGGGATGAGTTTGCCGTCTTTATCAACCATAGACACCATCACACCTTGCTCGTAGCGAG
>CAUUIG010000089.1:0-6866 GCA_963545095.1 uncultured Streptococcus sp. | reverse complement strand
TTGCCAGTATATTCTGCTTGTGGATCTTGAACTAAGGATTCGCCCTCTTTGCCTGGTTCCTGCGTGCCTTTGGCTTCAACCTTGCCAGTATATTCTGCTTGTGGATCTTGAACTAACGACTCACCTTTTTTACTGCTTGTATTGGTCTTAGACTTTGATTCTTTAAAGTAACCAACATACTCATATCCTTCGATATAAATAACGCCTTCAGCCAAGCCTTCATGTGTAGAGGCTGAAATAGTTTGGTTATAAGAAAGCAATTCTTTATTCTCAAATGCAAAGGCAGTAAAAGGTACAAAATTGCTGACTCCAATAGAGCTGATTAACAGAACCCCAAGTACTTTACTACGGTGTTTCTTGGAAACTAATAAAACCGCTATCGAGGCCGTTGCCAAGCCAAGACCTGCCAAAGCAAGCTCCTTACTTCCTGTATAAGGAAGTTGTTGACTGGTAGTCGCTTTCTTGCGATAAACTACATAAATAATATCTTCATCTTGAAATTCTGTTGGAACCTCATGATGAATCAGGGCTTTTTCAGACTCGGTCAATTCCTGCTCCGCTAAATAACGATAATGAACGTTATGAGCACCACCGACTTCATTGGCTTGAACCTTGTCTACTGAAAGGGTACCAGCACCAAAAAGGAAGGCCCCGATGGCTACAGGACCTACCCCAACAGTTAGCTTACGAATCGAATATTTTGTGATTTTTTCTAGTTGTTGTTTTGTTTTTTTCATTCTCACGACTTTCTAATAGAATCTTGTGGATAATGCGCACGCGCACCTCCAATTAATTTTGGACGGCTAGCAAGAGCCGTTACATGGGCATGGCCAATTTCTCTCAAAAGAGGGCGAATCGGAACCTGAATATGCTTGACATGCATACCAATTGCAGTATCTCCGATATCCAATCCAGCATGGGCCTTGATAAATTCAACCTCAACTGGATCCTGCATAAACTTGAAGGCTGCCAACTGACCTGAACCTCCTGCATGAAGGGTAGGAAGGACACTGACGATTTCCAGACCAAACTGCTCTGCCACCTGACGTTCAACAACGAGGGCCCGATTGACATGTTCACAACCTTGAACAGCTAGATGAATTCCTTTTTCCTCTAAGATATCTAGGATGGTCTTCACAATAATTTCGCCAATTTCTTGGCTGGATTCCTTGCCAATCTGACCACCTATCACTTCACTAGAAGAAAGGCCCAAAACAAAGATGGATCCCTGCTTCAAATTGGCCTTTTCTAATACATCTTTTACAATCTGGCTTGTTTCTCTTTGAATGTCTTTTTCCTTCATACTTGATACCTCTTTTGTCATTATCTATCATATCGTTTTTTCTACTTTTTAGCAAGATAGACAACCTAGAAAGCTTGCCCAATTACGCATAAAACTCCCAGAATTGACTGGGAGTTAGCTAGTTTCTATTCTATTTATGTATATTTTAACTGTCGTTCCTTTTTTGAGGGCAGAATCAATCTTCATCTGGTAATTGGCTCCAAAATGAAGTTTGAGCCTTTGGTCGACATTTTGAAGACCAACTCCCCCACGTTTGAGCTGACTTTGACTACTATCGCTAGCATATTGGAAACCAACTCCATCATCCTCAATACGGATAACCAACCCTGAATCCTGTTTCTGGACAGAGACTTTAATATGTCCCTGACCTTCCTTTTCCTTAATGCCATGGTACAGGGCATTCTCTACTAGGGGTTGTAACACCAACTTGGGTAAGACTAGCTTATCAAAGGCAGGATTTTCATTAATTTCGTATTCCAGCTTATCTCCATAACGTTGTTTCTGGATAAAAAGATACTGGCGGACATGATTGATTTCGTCATACAGGCAAATTAAATCCTTACCTTGATTGAGCGCCAAGCGGAAATAGGTTGCCAAGGACTTGGTCACTTGAACCACTCGCTGACTATCCTGAAATTCTGCCATCCAGATGATGGTGTCCAAAGTGTTATAGAGGAAATGCGGATTAATCTGGCTCGACAGTGCTTGAAGTTGGTACTGACGGGTCGCTTCTTCTTGCCTGCGAACATCTGCCATCAGCTGAGCAACCTGATCCAACATGGCATTAAATTGGCGAGTCACTTCTCTCAGTTCATAGGCACCAACTTCCTTGGCACGAAGATTCTGATTACCAGAAGCAATCTCCAGCATGGTTTCTCTCAGGTCATTCAGAGGAGCAATCCAGCGTTTAAGACTAAGCCACACCAAGCAGAGACAGGCAAGAAGAGATGTGAAACTGGCTCCAAGCAAGGTCCACATGAGTTGACTCCTAACCTGGTCTAACTTCTCCAACGAAGACACACCAAGCACCGTCCAATCAGTTCCAGCAATCCTTTCCTGACTGACGTAGGATTTGTGGTCTGGAGTATAACCCTGCCCTGTCTCAATATAGGGTTTCATGGCCTCCATTTCGCTAGAAGAACTATAAACTGTGTGTTGAGGATGATAAACAAATTCATGGTTTTCATTGATAATAAAGGCAAAGCCCTGCTGACCCAACTGGAGTTGGTTGAGATAGGCTTCCAAAGTTTCATAAGAAATATCTAAACGAAGCACGCCCAGATTGGCTCCCTTTGCATCAACAAGTTCTTGAGTGATAGAAATGACCCACTGACTATCTGATTTACGAGCTGGTGTCAAAACGGGCATGGTTCCCTGATGAATAGCCTTTTGGTACCAATCCTCAGCCATCATATCTGAGGAAGTTTTCATCTGCAAACTGTCATCTGTAGAAATGACCTGACCTGATTTGGTGACCAATACAACAGCTTTCAAGTCTTGGTCTGCCTTTAAGAGGGTCAAAAATAGATCTCGGATTCCCTCGACCTTGTCTTGACTGGGATTCTCAGCATAGGCTAGGACATCCGTCTGCTGGGTCAAACTAGTCGAGGTGGTTTCTAATTTTTTGATATAAGACTGGATAAAGTGGCTAGTCTGACTGATAGTCGTTTGGCTATTGCCCTCAATACTAGCCTCAATGGCCGAGGAACTAGATTGATAGTAGAAAGTCCCCACCACAGCTAGGAGAATGAGAAAGACCAGAAAGATGGAAATAACCATTCTGACTAGGAGAGAAGAACGTTTCATCGACCTTCCCCCTTCTTAAACTGACGAGGTGTCACACCTGCAATCTGTTTAAAACGTTGGGTAAAATAGTTCATATCTTCAAAACCAACCTTTTCGGCTATCTCATAAATCTTTAAATCCGTGGTCAGAAGCAAGAGCTTGGCTTGTTTGACACGTTCTCTCACCATATAATCCTGAAAAGGGAGACCCAACTCTTTCTTAATCAAAGAACTCAGATAAGTCGGACTAAAGCCCAAGTCACTGGCTAAAGACTTTAAGCTAAACTGGCTGTCAGCCAGATGAGACTGGATTTTCTGGGCCATGTTTCCTTCAAACTTATCGGTCAATAAATCTTGTAACTGCTCTTCTTTCTCTTCCTTATCCAACTTTTGCTTGATTTTCCCCAACATTTCCTCAATATCCTGACGAGAAAAGGGCTTGAGCAGGTAGTCGTCCACACCTAGTTTGACAGCAGACAAGGCATAATCAAAATCATCGTAGCCTGTCAAAAAAACTAGATGCACCTGAGGATAGGTTTCTCGGACCAGACTCGCCAACTGGATGCCATTCAGCTGAGGCATATTGATATCGGTTAAAATAATATCTGGCACCTGTTTTTGGACCAAGTCCCAAGCCTGTCTTCCATTTTCAGCCTGACCGATGATTTCCATATCGTAGGCTGCTACATTGACCAGCTTGGTCAAGCCTTGTCTTACCAGATATTCATCTTCTACGATTAAGATTGTGTAGGTCATGCTCTACTCCTTTGTCACTTACTAATATCAGTATAGCAAAATTCTCCTCTAACTGCTTAGGAAAGCCCTCTTAATCAACATAATCTAGTAAATAGGCATAGCCTTTTTCTTCCATTTGGTCTTTGGGAATAAAGCGGATGGAAAGACTATTAATACAGTAGCGCAAGCCACCCTTGTCCTGAGGACCGTCCGTAAAGACATGGCCCAGATGAGAATCTCCCACTCGGCTCCGCACTTCCATGCGTGTCATATTGTAGGAATTATCTTCCTTGTAAGTGGTAACATCTGGACTGATTGGTTGGGTGAAACTAGGCCAACCACAACCAGACTCGAACTTATCCTTTGATGAAAAGAGCGGTTCGCCAGTTGCTACATCCACATAGATGCCCGATTCAAATTTATCCCAGTAGCGGTTTGAAAAAGCTCGTTCTGTTTGATTTTTCTGGGTAACTGCATACTCCTCAGGCGACAAGGTCTTTTTCAATTCTTCATCACTTGGTTTTGGATATTTGCTGGCATCTATGACGGGATAGGCCGCCTGATTGACATTGATATGGCAGTAGCCATTTGGATTTTTCTTGAGATAGTCTTGGTGGTAATCCTCAGCCACTACAAAATTTTTCAAGGCCTCCTTTTCAACTGCTAAAGGTTGGTCGTATTTCTTAGCAACTTCATCAAAAACTTGATTAAGCACCTCTAAATCCTTGTCATTTGTGTAATAAACACCAGTACGGTATTGGGTCCCCACATCATTTCCTTGTTTATTTTTGCTGGTTGGATTGATAATGCGGAAGTAATGAAGCAGAATTTCCTTGAGGGAAATTTGATTAGCATCATAGGTGACATGGACAGTCTCCGCATGTCCTGTTTGGTTAATCAATTCGTACTTGGTTGTTTCCCCTCTACCATTTGCATAGCCTGAAACGGCATCTGTCACTCCAGGAACGCGAGAAAAATACTCCTCCACTCCCCAGAAACAACCCCCAGCCAGATAAATTTCGTGCAAGTCTGCATCTTTACTCACTTCTGTTTTTTTCACTGTTTTTCCTCCTTGGCTAACTGATGCTTTCTCAATTTGCGAGCTATCTGTCTGCCCTGCATTTCGCATCAATAGAAAATAGAAACCGGTTATGGCTAGGAAAAAGATCCCTGCCAAGACAAACAATTTTACTTTATCATTCATGACCTTTCTCTACCCCATTTCTTTCAATTCTTTTAAAATCATATCCTTATCCATAAAACCTGGTTGCGTTTTGACCAGCTTTCCTTCCTTGTCTATAAAGGCTTGAGTTGGGTAAGAACGGACACCATAACTTTCCAAAAGTTTGCCTGATGGATCAATTAGAACTGGGAAATGTTTATAATCCAAACCCTTGTACCAGTTCTTAAAGTCTGCTTCTGCTTGTTCCCCCTTATGTCCAGGAGACACCACCGTCAAAACTACATAGTTATCACCAGCATCTTTAGCGATTTCATCAGTATCTGGAAGACTAGCTAGACAGATAGAACACCAAGAAGCCCAGAATTTGAGATAGACTTTCTTGCCCTTGTAATCAGACAAGCGGTAGGTCTTGCCGTCTACTCCCGTTAGTTCAAAATCAGCAACCGCCTGACCTTTAGTCGCAGTTTGCGCACTAACTTGTTCTGTTTTTGTTTGCTCCTTCATAGTAGATTCGTCTGACATGTTTTTAGCCGAACAGGCTGCTAAACAACAGATTGATCCGACTCCAAGGAGACATGTTTGCCATTTTTTCATTTCTTCTTCCTCTCTATTCAAATAATGTAGTCAAAATGGAAGCATTTCCCAAAAGCACCAAGATTCCCATCACGATAATGAGGAAACCACCCACTTTTTTGAGGGTTCCTAGATAGGGATGAAGTTTTCGGAAATGTTTCAAAACATAGCTGGAGGCAAGAGCTAGAACCAAAAATGGTAGCGCTAGACCCAGCGTATAGATTAACATGAGACCAGCTCCCTGCCAAGCACCTGAACCACCTGAAGCCGCCAAGGCTAAAACAGAGCCCAGAACCGGTCCCACACATGGCGTCCAAGCAAAACTAAAGGTCAATCCCAGTAAAAATGCCTGACTATAGCCGTTACCCTTTTGCCCCTGTAATTGTAGCCTTCTTTCCTTGTAAAGTCCCTGAAAATGTAAGACTTCCATCTGGTGCAAGCCCAAGAGAATGATAACCGCACCCGTCACATACTGAAACCAAGAGGCATACAGCAAATTTCCTAAAAAACCAGCTCCATAACCCAGCAAGATAAAAACAAAGGAAATCCCTATTATAAAAGCTAGAGTTCGCAATAAACTAACAAGTGAGATTGAAAATTTACCACTAGAAGCCTGAGCACCATCTTTATCATCCAACAAGACCCCTGCATAGACCGGTAACAAGGGTAAAATACAAGGAGAAAAGAAGGAAAGAATTCCAGCAAGAAAAACACTGATAAAAAAGATTATATTATCCATTGCCTTCCTCCATTCTTTGATTTGATAGGACTATTATAGCCCCAAAACTCCAGAAAAAACAGGGGCAATGATAGGGAAAAATAGGAATTTAATCAGGTTATGTAAAAAATGTTGCAAAAAAAGCCAGACACAGTCTGACTTAGATGAAAGCAGAAAAGAAAATTCACTAGTCTTCCCTACTTATCTGATAATAAATAAGGTCAGCAAGATAGCCTTTTCTCTCCACACCATTGGCAATAGTTTTTAGATAGGACATTCCAGCCTTCTCCATGACACGACCTGAAGCTGGATTGAGACTGGCATAACGTGCCTTGACTTCTTGAAAACCTGCTTGAGTAACACAAAAGTTCAAGACAGCTTTCAAGGCCTCCGTCATCATATCATGACCCCAGTATTTCTTGCCTAGCACATAGCCAATTTCACAAGAAGAATCGTTCTCATCTATTGTAACGATGCTGATATCTCCAATCACTTGTTTTGGGTCTTCTTTGAGGCAAATGGCCCATTTGTAATAGTTGGGATTAGTATAGGAAGCAACCCAGTTACGAA
>CAUUIG010000088.1:0-7177 GCA_963545095.1 uncultured Streptococcus sp. | reverse complement strand
CATGGTCAGCCTTCATGGACTTCCGTGGACAAGCTCAAAAAGCCTTGGAAGAAGCGCGTAATGCCAAAGTTATCGGTAAATCACTTGAAGCACACTTGACAGTTTATCCAAATGAAGTTGTGAAAACTTTACTCGAAGCAGTAAACAGCAATGTAGCTCAACTTTTGATCGTGTCAGACTTAACCATCGCAGAAGGACCAGCTCCAGAAGCTGCTGTTAGCTTCGAAGATGTAGCCTTCACAGTTGAACGTGCTGCAGGACAAGTATGTGACCGTTGCCGTCGTATTGACCCGACAACAGCAGAACGTAGCTACCACGCAGTCATCTGTGATCATTGTGCAAGCATCGTAGAAGAAAACTTTGCGGACGCTGTCGCAGAAGGATTTGAAGCGAAATAGTCTAAGAAAAATACAGGAGAAATTCCTGTATTTTTTTAAAAAATAAAAACTTTAATAAAAATATGGTATAATATACCTTATTAAAATAAAAGGAGACAGTTATGAAGACAAAAACACTTGCACAAGTTGCTGGAATTATTGGGACTATCGCAGGCACGCTCTTGGCAATTTTACCTGTAATTATATTAATGATTGCATCTATTTTTGAGAATGAAGATTTTGCAGGAGTAATTTTGGCGATTATTTTCATTGTTTTTACATTAGTGAAAATCGCAACTCTAATTCTTGGAATTTTCTCTCTAATCTACTATAAGGATGATAAGCGTATTTCAATGGCACCATCTATTTTGTTAATCGTAGGTTCTGTAGTAGGCTTGATTCCATTTTTAGGCTGGATTGGTGGCATCGTCATTGTCATCGGTGGTGCCCTTTTTTTAACAAGCTTGAAACAATTTCAAGTTCAAGAATAGCTGTTTATTGGGAGAAGGGGCGTTTACCCCTTCTCTTTTTAATCGATTTTGACTAGCTTTTTTGTGAAAAATTGTGTCACATTTTTACAACAATAAATTTCTAGAGTGGTTTTTAATTTCTGAACAGTATTATATTTTATTTCATATTATACAAATTTTTATTTTATAAAATCAGAAAATACTTTTTTTTTTTTTAGCAAATATGATACAATTTTATTTGAAAAAAAATAAAAAAGGAGATTTTATTATGAAACAAACCTTTATTACATCTTACTTGACTTTCTACATGAAAGCTTCTGTAGCTTTGGAGGGAGTTTTTATTAAAACTTCAAATCCTAATACTATTTTAAAAGTTATTCCTTTAGGTTCTCAGAATAAGACAATTCCAGTAGAACAAGTTGCAAGTGTAGACGATTCATTTAGTCTTGATTTCAAATCATTTGCTTGGGGTGTCATCTTTACAATTATTGGATTTTCTATGATGGGGAATTCATTTGTAGGAGGTTTGATTTTGGCTGCTTATGGAGTATTGACAGTTTTAAGTGCTTTTCAAACTCTTCTTGTTTTAAATCTTACTTCTGGTGGATCACACGTTATTAGTGCAGTAGTATTTGAAAAAGCTAATCTTGAAAATTGTAAAGAAACAATTGAAGCATTAATTCTAAATCGTTATGATGATACTAATACGAGAAAACATACAGACCGTATGATGCAAAATGCAGATCAAAATGCGGATCGTATGATTGATGCTTTAAAAAATAAGTAATCTTCTATAGTCTTTGTTTAGTTATATAATCGGATAAAAACTTGAGAGAGCTAGCTTAGTTCTCTCTTTTTAGTTGATTTTGACTAGCTTTTTTGTGAAAAATTGTGTAAAATAGAATAGATAAACGAGGGGAAACCTCGGAAAATTTAAAGGAGAATCCATCTAATGGTAAAATTGGTTTTTGCTCGCCACGGTGAGTCTGAATGGAACAAAGCTAACCTTTTCACTGGTTGGGCTGATGTTGATTTGTCTGAAAAAGGTACACAACAAGCGATTGACGCTGGTAAATTGATCAAAGAAGCTGGTATCGAATTTGACCAAGCTTACACTTCAGTATTGAAACGTGCGATCAAAACAACTAACTTGGCTCTTGAAGCTTCTGACCAATTGTGGGTTCCAGTTGAAAAATCATGGCGCTTGAACGAACGTCACTACGGTGGTTTGACTGGTAAAAACAAAGCTGAAGCTGCTGAACAATTTGGTGATGAGCAAGTTCACATCTGGCGTCGTTCATACGATGTATTGCCTCCAAACATGGATCGTGATGATGAGCACTCAGCTCACACAGACCGTCGTTATGCTTCACTTGACGACTCAGTAATCCCAGATGCTGAAAACTTGAAAGTGACTTTGGAACGTGCCCTTCCATTCTGGGAAGATAAAATCGCTCCAGCTCTTAAAGATGGTAAAAACGTATTCGTAGGAGCTCACGGTAACTCAATCCGTGCCCTTGTAAAACACATCAAAGGTTTGTCAGATGACGAAATCATGGACGTGGAAATCCCTAACTTCCCACCATTGGTATTCGAATTTGACGAAAAATTGAACGTGGTTTCTGAATACTACCTTGGAAAATAAAAAATTGTAAGTCTAGAATTGATTTCTAGGCTTTTTGTTTTTGTTCCCAGTTTTCAACAACTTGAAAAAGCGATATAATGATATTAAATATGAAAGAAAGAGAAAATGATATGGCTTATATTGAGATGAAACACTGTTACAAACGTTATCAGGTTGGGGACACGGAGATTGTGGCCAATCGTGATGTTAATTTTGAGATTGAAAAGGGAGAATTGGTTGTTATTCTAGGTGCGTCAGGTGCTGGTAAGTCAACAGTTCTCAATCTCCTAGGAGGTATGGATACCAATGATGAAGGGGAAATTTGGATTGATGGTGTTAATATTGCAGACTATAGTTCCCACCAGAGAACCAATTACCGTAGAAATGATGTTGGCTTTGTTTTTCAATTTTATAATCTGGTTTCCAATCTGACAGCTAAGGAGAACGTGGAATTGGCTTCTGAAATCGTGACAGATGCCTTGAATCCTGAGCAGGTTTTGACAGATGTAGGTCTGGCTCATCGTCTCAATAACTTTCCAGCCCAGCTTTCTGGAGGGGAGCAACAGCGAGTCTCCATTGCACGCGCGGTAGCCAAAAATCCTAAAATCCTCCTTTGTGATGAACCGACAGGCGCCTTGGATTATCAGACAGGCAAGCAGGTTTTGAAAATACTCCAAGATATGTCTCGCCAAAAGGGAGCGACGGTGATTATCGTGACTCACAATGGAGCTTTGGCGCCCATTGCTGATCGCGTGATTCATATGCACGATGCCAGTGTCAAGGATGTGGTGATGAACCAGCATCCTCAGGATATCGACAGTTTGGAGTACTAGTATGATCAAGCGAAAAACCTATTGGAAGGACTTAATTCAGTCCTTCACAGGCTCCAAGGGACGTTTTTTATCTATCTTGACCTTGATGATGTTGGGCTCTCTAGCCCTAGTAGGTCTCAAAGTAATTAGCCCCAACATGGAGGCGACAGCTAATGCTTATTTAACAACTGCTCAAACCCTGGATTTGGCAGTTATGTCTAACTATGGCTTGGATCAAGCAGATCAAGAAGAACTAGAACAGACGGAGGGCGCAGAGGTTGAGTTTGGCTATTTGACAGATGTGACTATGGATAATGGGCAGGATGCCATTCGGCTGTACTCCAAACCAGAGCGAATTTCAATCTTTCAGCTAAGAGAGGGACGACTTCCTCAGTCAGACAAGGAAATCGCTTTGGGTACTCATTTGCAAGGCCAATACAGCGTGGGAAAGGAGATTAGTTTTAAAGAAAAAGAAGAGGGTCATTCCTCTTTAAAAGACCATACTTATACCATTACTGGTTTTGTGGATTCGGCTGAAATCCTCTCCCAGCGAGATATGGGCTACGCAGCAGGTGGAAGTGGGACTCTGACAGCCTATGGGGTGATTTTACCTAGTCAGTTTGATCAGAAAGTCTACAATATAGCTCGTTTGAAATATCAAGATTTAGCAAGCTTAAATGCTTTTTCAGCAGCTTATGAAGAAAAATCCAAGCAACATCAGGAAGACCTTGAACAAGCTTTGTCAGATAATGGCAAGGCACGTCTGCAACTCTTGAAAAAAGAAGGCCAAGAGTCTCTCCATAAGGGGCAAGAGACCCTTGACAAGGCACATACTAATTTGCAGGAAGGCAAGCGTCGTTTAGCAGCTGCTCAAGCTCGTATACAGGCTCAAGAAAGTCAACTAGCCTTGCTCCCTCAAGCTCAGAGAGAGCAGGCCAGTGCTCAACTTACCCAAGCCAAGCAGGAAATGGACAAGGAAGAAGATAAACTAAAGCAGGCTGAACAAAATTTAGCCCAAGAAAAGGAAAAATTAGACAAACATCAGAAAGTCTTGGATGATTTGGCTGAGCCCAAGTATCAGGTCTATAATCGTCAGACCATGCCTGGCGGTCAGGGATACCTCATGTACAGTAATGCTTCAGCCAGTATTCGGGCAGTGGGCAATATCTTTCCTGTGGTTCTTTATGCCGTAGCAGCCATGGTGACCTTTACCACCATGACTCGTTTTGTGGATGAAGAGCGAACTCATGCAGGGATTTTTAAGGCCTTGGGCTATTGCAGTAAGGATATTATCGCCAAGTTTCACCTCTACGGTCTAGTAGCTGGAACTGTCGGAACAGCTCTAGGTAGTATACTTGGACATTACTTACTAGCCAGTGTGATTTCAAGTGTTATTACCAAAGGCATGGTGGTGGGAGAAACCCAGATTCAGTTCTATTGGACTTATAGTTTACTGGCTCTTGTCTTGAGTTGGTTGGCTAGTGTGTTACCAGCCTACTTGGTAGCTCGTAGAGAACTTCATGACGAAGCAGCCCAGCTTTTATTGCCTAAACCTCCTGTTAAAGGAGCTAAAATCTTACTGGAGCGCATCGGTTTTATTTGGCGTCGTCTCAGTTTTACTCATAAGGTAACAGCTCGCAATATTTTCCGTTATAAGCAGCGGATGTTGATGACGATCTTTGGTGTGGCCGGTTCTGTAGCCCTGCTCTTTGCAGGTTTGGGAATCCAATCCTCTGTAGCAGGAGTTCCATCTAGACAGTTTCAACAAATTCAACAGTATCAGATGATTGTCTCTGAAAATCCTAGTGCGACCAATCAGGACAAGGCAAATCTAGAAGAAGTGTTGAAAGGGCAGGACATCAAAGCCTACCAGAAAATCTATTCAAAAACGCTAGACAAGGATTTCAAAGGTAAGGCAGGTCTTCAGACAATTACCCTTATGATGACAGAGAAGGAGGATTTGACTCCCTTTATTCATCTGCAAAATCATCAGCAGGAGCTGACATTAAAAGATGGGGTCGTTATTACAGCTAAACTTGCCCAGCTGGCAGGTATCAAGGTTGGGCAGACTCTAGAAATTGAAGGTAAGAAGCTAAAGGTCGCTGCTATTGCTGAGAACTACGTTGGTCACTTTATTTATATGAGTCAGGCTAGCTATGAGCAACTTTACGGACAGCTACCCCAAGCCAACACTTATTTGGTCTCGTTAAGGGATACCAGTGCTACTAGTATCGAAAGACAGGCCGCCTTACTTATGAATCAATCTGTGGTGTCCAGCGTTGTCCAAAATGCTTCAGCCATTCGACTCTTTGACTCCGTCGCTAGCTCACTTAATCAGACCATGACCATCTTGGTCATCGTATCGGTTCTGTTGGCTATTGTTATCCTTTACAATCTGACCAATATCAACGTGGCTGAGAGAATCCGTGAACTCTCTACTATCAAGGTTCTCGGATTTCATAATAAGGAAGTTACCCTTTATATTTACCGTGAGACGATTGTCTTGTCTCTTGTGGGAATCGTACTTGGTCTGCTCTCAGGTTTCTATTTACACCAATTTTTGATTCAAATGATTTCTCCTGCGACTATTCTCTTTTATCCGCAGGTAGGCTGGGAGGTCTATATGATCCCAGTGGCAGTAGTAAGTATCATTTTGACCTTGCTTGGTTTCCTTGTCAATTATCATCTGAGAAAGGTTGATATGCTTGAAGCCTTGAAATCTGTAGAGTAAGGGAGTTGTTTTTAGCAGCTTGAACTTATATTTACTCGTAAACAAAAATCCTCCGTTTCAAAGAGCAGGAAACTCTTTGTGACAGAGGATTTTTTTCTATAGGGCTTTAGCAGCTGCAATTGCGGCTTCGAAGTTTGGTTCAGAGTTGATATTGTCCACGTATTCAACGTAGCGAATAGTGTTGTCGGTATCGAGGACAAAGACTGCGCGTGCCAATAGGTGCCATTCATTGATTAAGAGGGCATAATCACGTCCAAAGGAATGGTCGAAATAGTCTGAGAGCATGATGGCATTTTCAATGCCTTCAGCACCGCACCAACGTTTTTGAGCAAAAGGTAGGTCCATAGAAACAGTCAATACGACCGTGTTATCCAGTCCAGCCAGTTCTTCATTAAAACGACGCGTTTGAGTTGAGCAGATGCCTGTATCGATAGAAGGCACGACACTCAAGACTTTTTTCTTGCCATCAAAATCAGCCAGAGATTTTTTAGAAAGGTCTGTTGTAGTGAGAGAAAAATCAAGTGCCTTGTCGCCGACTTGTAGTTGTTTACCTGTAAAGCTCACAGGATTTCCAAGGAAAGTTACCATAGGATACTCCAATCTTTTTTCTTCCATTTTAGCTGAAACAGTCAGAATTTTCCAATGATTTGACTGGAAATATGGGCAGAGAAAAAAACGTCAGCTCACGTGAGAATGACGTTTTTCAGAGGCTTATTTTGCCAATCCTTCAGCAATCTTGTCAAGGTTGTATTTCATCATGTTGTAGTAGCTGTCGCCTTCTTTACCTTGTTCTGCGATAGAGTCAGTAAAGATTTGTGCGTAGATTGGGATGTTTGTGTCTTGTGAAACAGTCTTCATTGGACGGTCATCCACGCTTGATTCTACAAAGAGTGAAGGAGTTTTTGTTTGGCGAAGTTTTTCAACCAAGGTCTTGATTTGGTCAGGTGTTCCTTCTTCTTCAGTATTGATTTCCCAGATATAGGCACTTGGGACACCGTAGGCTTTGGAGAAGTATTTGAAGCATCCTTCACTGGTTACGATCAATTTCTTCTCAGCAGGGATATTGTCGAATTTAGCTTTTGCTTCCTTATCAAGTTTGTCTAGTTTTTCAGTATATTCTTTGAGATTTTTTTCGTAGAATTCCTTGTTGCTAGGGTCTTTAG
>CAUUIG010000087.1:0-7280 GCA_963545095.1 uncultured Streptococcus sp. | reverse complement strand
GACTAACTTCCACTTGGATTAGCGGTGGAACTTAGTTTGGGAATTTACCATTTTATTGAAAGTTTACCTTTTGTGGTATAATAGATAGAGTGAGGAAATCCATGCAAAATCAATTAAATGAAATAAAACGAAAAATGCTGGAATTTTTCCAGCGAGTAAAATCAAACATAAATCATAAAAAATCAGAGAAAGTCTCAGAAGATAAGAAGTCGGATGTGACAGGTGGGCGAATTTTGTCTATCTTAGGGAGCATTTTGGCTACTATCAAGGGAGTTTTGAATACTCTCTTTATCCTAGGTTTTATCGGTGGGCTTTTTGGGGCTGGTGTAGCTCTTGGTTATGGAGTTACTTTGTTTGACAAGGCTAAGGTTCCCCAATCGGAGGACTTGGTCAAGCAGGTTAAAAATATTTCTTCCATCTCAGAAATTGTTTATGCAGATGGGAGTGTCATTGCTTCTATCGAGAGTGACTTATTGAGAACTTCTGTTTCATCTGAGGAAATATCGGACAATCTCAAAAAGGCTATCGTTGCAACTGAGGACGAACATTTTCTTGAACATAAAGGGGTTGTGCCAAAAGCTGTGATTCGGGCGACCTTGGGAACCTTTGCAGGTTTGGGCTCATCTAGTGGGGGTTCGACCTTGACTCAACAGCTAATCAAGCAACAAGTGGTCGGAGATGCTCCGACTTTGGCTCGTAAGGCTACAGAAATTGTCGATGCCCTTGCCTTGGAACGCAGCATGAGCAAGGATGAAATCTTGACCACTTATCTCAATGTTGCTCCCTTTGGTCGAAATCATAAAGGGCAGAATATTGCAGGTGCCCAGCAAGCTGCTGAAGGGATTTTCGGTATCGATGCCAATAAGTTAAGTATTCCCCAAGCCGCTTTCTTAGCAGGTTTGCCACAGAGTCCGATTACTTATTCTCCTTATGAAAATACTGGAGAGTTAAAGAGTGATGAAGACTTAGAACTTGGTTTGAAGCGGGCCAAGGACGTTCTTTACAACATGTACCGTACGGGTGCTCTGACTCAGGAAGAATACGACCAGTACAAGGATTATAATCTCAAACAAGACTTCTTGCCATCGGGAACTGTCAATGCTGTTTCAAGAGATTACCTTTACTTTACGGCTATGTCTGAAGCGACAGATCGGATGTATGATTATTTAGTTCAACAGGACAACATCTCTAGTCAGGAGTTGAAAAAGGAAGCGGTTCAAAAGGCTTATCATGAGCGAGCGGAGCAGGAGCTAAGTAAAGGTGGTTACAAAATCACTACAACGATCAATAAAAAAATCCATACAGCCATGCAAAATGCAGTTGCTAACTACGGTCATTTGGTAGATGATTCGACTGGGCAGCCTGAAGTAGGGAATGTTTTGATGGACAATAAAACGGGGGCTGTTCTAGGCTTTGTTGGTGGTCGTAATTACCAGACTAACCAAAACAATCACGCCTTTGACACTAAGCGCTCGCCAGCCTCTACAACCAAGCCTTTGTTGGCCTATGGTATTGCTATTGACCAAGGTTTGATGGGAAGCGCTAGTATCTTGTCCAATTATCCGACAAAATTCTCTAATGGAAATCCTATCATGTATGTGAACAGTCCAGGTACAGGCATGATGACTCTGGGTGAAGCCTTGAATTATTCATGGAATATCCCAGCCTATTGGACCTATCGTATGCTTCGTGAGAAGGGTGTGGATGTCAAGGGTTACATGGAGAAAATGGGTTACGAGATTCCAGAGTATGGTATCGAAAGTCTGCCTATGGGCGGTGGTATTGAAGTCACAGTTGCTCAACATACCAATGGTTACCAAACAATTGCTAATAACGGTATCTACCATCAGAAACATGTGATTTCTAAGATTGAATCATCTGATGGTAGAGTAATCTATGAATTCCAAGACAAACCAGTTCAAGTGTACTCGAAGGCAACAGCGACTATTATGCAGAGTTTACTTCGTGAGGTGATTTCATCTCGGATCACTTCAAGTTTCCAAACGGACTTGGCTTCTATCAATTCAAACTTAGCTCGTGCAGACTGGATTGGTAAGACTGGTACAACCAATGAAGATGAAAATATGTGGCTCATGCTGTCAACACCAAGATTGACTCTAGGTGGTTGGCTAGGTCATGATGACAATCGCCCAATGGCTAAGGGGGCTGGGCATTATCGAAATGCCAATTATATGGCTCACTTGGTTAATGCTATCCAAGAGGCAGAGCCTGGTGTTTGGGGCAATGAACGCTTTAATCTTGATTCTAGTGTGACTCAATCTCAGGTTCTCAGATCTACAGGACAGAAGCCGGGGCAAGTAACCGTTAATGGAAAAACGGTGGATCTTTCAGGTTCTACTGTAATGAGCTATTGGGCTAACAAGGCGGGGGCTCCTACGACCAGCTATCATTTTGCGATTGGAGGAAGCGAAGCAGATTACCAAAACGCTTGGTCAAGTATTATTGGTAGTGTCTCATCTACACCAAGTTCAAGTAGTAGCTCAAGTAGTAGTTCTAGCAGTACATCGAGTTCATCATCATCTACCCAATCAAATAGTAGAAGATAGGAAAGTGGTATTGATTGCCACTTTTTTCTTTTGTCCTTTCGTGTTACAATAAAGGTATGAATCAGTATCAGAAAAAGATTGTTAAAGGAACTATTTATTCGCTCTTATCTGGCTTAATCTGGGGAATCTGTGGAATTTTAGGAGAGTATTTCTTTACTCATTATCAGGTATCCTCTGGCTGGATTACCTCTATGCGTTTGACACTGGCAGGTAGTCTTGTGCTCATTTGGTCTGCAGTGCAATTAAAATCGCAAGTGCTAGATATTTGGCGAGATAAGAAAAATTACCTACCCTTTTTAGCCTATGCTATTTTGGGGATTTTTTCAGTTCAGTATTTTTTCTATCTCTGCGTTGAGTACTCAAATGCGACAACTGCGACTATTTTACAATTTATCAGTCCAGTTTTTATCCTATTTTACAATCGAATGGTTTACAAAAAGAAGGCGTCTCTTAGTGCTATCCTATATGTTTTGATTGCCATGCTGGGTATGTTTTTAATGGCTACTAGAGGAGATTTATCGCAGCTGTCTATGACGCCCTTAGCTTTGATAACGGGTTTGCTCAGTGCAGTTGGAGTCATGTTTAATGTTATCTTGCCACAACCTTTTGCCAAGCGATATGGCTTTATACCGACAGTTGGTTGGGGGATGATTATAGCGGGACTATTTAGTAACCTACTCCAGCCAGTCTATCGAATTACTTTTCAGTTAGATATTGTGAGCGTGTTGATTTGTTTAACGATAGCTGTATTCGGGACTGCATTTGCTTTCTTTATTTCGATGAAGGCGGTATCCCTTGTATCTCCTTTGGTTGTATCAGTGGTGAGTGCTAGTGAGCCCCTTTCTTCAGCTTTACTGAGCGTTCTCTTTCTTGGTCTAGTTATGGATGGATTTCTAGCTTTGTCTATGGTGTTGATTATTGTTCCTATGATTTTCTTGTCTGTAGAAGAAGCTAAGGAAAGAAATTAAAGAGGGTTATTTTAATAGTTGAGGCTTCAAATTTGAGGCCTTTTTTGGTAGAATAGGTATCATTAAAATGAACTAGGAGGCGCCTATGACTGCTACAAAAATGAACGCACAAGAAATTATCCAATTTATCGCCAATGCTGAAAAGAAAACCAGTGTTAAAGTAACCTTTGAGGGACAACTTGCAACTGCTGTACCTGGATCTGTTGTTAAACTAGGAAATGTCCTATTTGGAGACTGGAAGGACGTAGCTCCTCTTCTCGATGGCTTGGTAGAAAATCAAGACTATGTTGTTGAACAAGATGCTCGTAATTCTGCAGTTCCTTTGCTAGATAAACGTGCTATCAATGCCCGTATTGAGCCAGGTGCTATTATCCGCGACCAAGTGGAAATTGGTGACAATGCTGTTATCATGATGGGAGCAGTTATCAATATCGGTGCTGAAATTGGTGCAGGAACTATGATTGACATGGGGGCTATCCTTGGTGGCCGTGCCATCGTTGGGAAAAATAGTCACGTTGGTGCGGGTGCAGTTTTGGCAGGTGTGATTGAGCCAGCTAGCGCAGAACCAGTCCGTGTTGGAGACAATGTTCTCATCGGCGCTAATGCAGTGGTCATCGAAGGAGTTCAAATCGGTAGTGGTTCAGTTGTCGCAGCAGGAGCTATTGTTACCCAAGATGTCCCAGAAAACGTGGTGGTAGCAGGTGTTCCAGCTCGTATTATCAAAGAGATTGATGCCCAAACCCAACAAAAAACAGCGCTAGAAGATGCGCTTCGTACCTTGTAATTCTAAAAGAAAAATAGAGGCGGAACTCTTTTTCCAGCCTCTTTCTGCTATATAGGAGGACAGATAGATGTTAGATTTGATTCAGACTAGACGAGATTTGCACCAAATTCCAGAGATTGGCTTGGAGGAGTTCAAGACTCAGGCTTATCTGTTGGATGTGATTGAGAAATTGATTGAAGGTAAGGAGTTTGTCCAAGTTCGAACTTGGAGGACAGGGATTTTGGTTTATTTGCAGGGAAGTCAACCAGAGAGTACCATTGGTTGGCGGACAGATATTGATGGCCTGCCTATCGTCGAACAAACAGGCCTTCCTTTCGCATCCCAGCACCAAGGTCGTATGCACGCTTGTGGCCATGATTTCCACATGACCATTGCTTTGGGCTGTCTTGAGCGCGCCCTTGAGGAACAACCAAAGAACAATCTGCTCTTTCTGTTTCAGCCTGCTGAAGAAAATGAAGCTGGTGGGATGCTCATGCATGAGGATGGCGCTTTTGGAGACTGGTTGCCAGATCAATTTTATGGCCTCCATGTCCGTCCAGATTTAAAAGTCGGCCAGATTGCGACTAATACTCATACACTCTTTGCAGGGACTTGCGAGGTGAAGATTCGTTTTAAAGGTAAAGGAGGACACGCAGCCTTTCCACATGAAGCTAATGACGCCTTGGTGGCCGCTAGTTACTTTGTAACCCAGGTGCAGTCAGTTGTCAGCCGCAATGTTAACCCAATCGAGGGGGCAGTGGTGACCTTTGGTGTTTTCCAAGCTGGAACAACCAATAATGTCATCACAGACACAGCCCTTTTGCATGGAACCATTCGGGCTTTGACACAGGACATGAGTCTTTTGGTGCAAAAAAGGGTTAAAACAGTTGCAGAAGGCGTTGCAGCTGCCTTTGATATGGAAGTCGAAGTGGAACTCAAGCAAGGTGGTTATCTGCCTGTTGAGAATAATCCAGCCTTGGCGCGTGAACTGATGGACTTCTTTGAAGAAAAAGACGAAATCGAGTTGATTGATATCGAGCCTGCTATGACAGGTGAGGACTTTGGTTATCTCCTGTCAAAGGTTGATGGGGTTATGTTTTGGCTAGGTATCGATAGTCCCTACGCCCTTCATCACCCTCAGATGAGTCCTAAGGAAGAAGCTTTAGCTATTGGGGTGGATGCGGTTTCTAGTTTCCTGAAAAAGAAGGCAGCAGAGTAGAGGAATTGTCTATGAAAGCAGAATTACGCAAGCAAGTCTTGCAAGAAATGAAGGCTATATCTCAAGAGCAAAAACAGGCTATAGACCAAGCTTTAACCGAGCGATTGTTACAACACCCCTTTTACCAAGAAGCTAACATCATCGCAACCTACCTCTCTTTTCCTCATGAGTTTCAAACGCAGGAACTGATTGAGCAGGCGCTGAAGGATGGCAAGAAGGTTCTGATACCTAAAACTTATCCCAATGGGCGCATGGACTTTGTGGTCTATGATCCGCAACAGTTGGTAAAAACTTCCTTTGGATTACTGGAGCCACAGGGAAATTTGGAAGTTGTGGATGTTTCAAAGATTGATTTGATTCATGTTCCTGGCTTGGTTTTTACGACGAAAGGATATCGGATAGGATACGGTGGAGGCTATTATGACCGCTATCTAGAACATTTTACTGGTCATACTTTGAGTACGGTTTATCGTTATCAAATTCAGGACTTTATTCCTGAAGACCATGATATTCCTGTTCAGGAGGTACTGATTGATGAAAGAAATTTTTGATAGGCGTTACCCTGTGACGAGTTTTTTCCTCTTAGTGACGGCCTTGGTGTTTCTACTAATGTTGGTCACTACAGGCGGAAACTTCGACAGGGCAGATACATTATTTCGATTTGGAGCCATGTATGGGCCAGCTATTCGACTCTTTCCTGAGCAGATTTGGCGTCTCTTTTCTGCCATTTTTGTTCATATTGGGTGGGAGCATTTCATTGTTAATATGCTTTCGCTCTATTATCTTGGTAGGCAAGTAGAGGAAATTTTCGGATCCAAGAAGTTTTTCTTTCTCTATCTTTTATCAGGAATGATGGGCAATCTCTTTGTTTTTGTATTTAGTCCCAAATCCTTAGCAGCAGGAGCCTCGACTTCTCTCTATGGGCTATTTGCTGCAATTATTGTTCTTCGCTATGCAACGCGTAATCCTTATATCCAACAGCTAGGGCAATCCTATCTGACACTTTTTGTGGTTAACATTATTGGAAGTGTTCTGATTCCCGGAATCAGCCTAGCAGGCCATATCGGAGGCGCAGTTGGTGGCGCATTTCTAGCAGTTATCTTTCCAGTTCGAGGAGAAAGACGGATGTATAGCGCTAGTCAGAGACTGGTAGCGGTAGTGTTGTTCGTAGGACTCGCAGTCTTACTTCTCTACAAGGGAATGGGATTGTGACGACTAATATATAAACTTGAATAAGAAAAAAGCTACTTAAAAAATGAGTAGCTTTTAATGTGATTTGGAACCATTCGAAACAACACAGCTCTAAAACCTTTCTGGGCAATGTACTTGGAATTGGCTTGTTTTGGAACCATTCGAAACAACACAGCTCTAAAACAGACGTTAAGGGTGCAGGTATGACCCCAGAGTTTTGGAACCATTCGAAACAACACAGCTCTAAAACAGAACTTCATCCCAGTACTTACCTTGATCGGTTTTGGAACCATTCGAAACAACACAGCTCTAAAACATGTCAGCCAAAATACCTGTAATATCGTATGTTTTGGAACCATTCGAAACAACACAGCTCTAAAACTCTGAGTATATGGCTACGCTGTCAGATACTGTTTTGGAACCATTCGAAACAACACAGCTCTACACCTGATTGGTGCGTATTAGGGAAACGAGTAGGGTTTTGGACCCCTTAGAAACACCACAGCTCTAAATCATGTAGGAAGGCTCGAGTAGCTTTTAATGTGTTTTGGAACCATTCGAAACAACACAGC
>CAUUIG010000086.1:0-7421 GCA_963545095.1 uncultured Streptococcus sp. | reverse complement strand
TACGAAATAGGATATTTACCAATTCCCCATCTTCAACTTCTATCACGGCATACTGAGCACGGTGATTTTTTAACGCCTCCCAATTAAAATAGGGCATGCCAATCGACCCTGGATTGATGATTTGTTGCCCTTGACTGCCATAACGAAGCAACTGCTTGTGGACATGACCATAGACTGCTACGTCCGTTTCCGCATCTAGCAGTTGGTCAAATTTATCTGTATTATTCCCAACCAGTAGATCCCCACCATAGTTTTTGTCAGGTAAATTATGAGAGATAGAAAAGCGTAGCCCCTCAACTTCTTTCTTTTCCAGCAAAGGCAAGCTTCGTAGCCAGACAATCGTTGCAGGATCCATTCGCTCCATCAAAAACTGGGTCATTCGCATTGACTGGATTTCTTGTGGATGTTCCAAACCATATTCACCATCCAAGGCCTCAAGGACACAATCATCCCAATTGCCTCGAACACTGGCTGTGATAGGAAGGTCCTTTAACAGAGCGACCAAGTCATTTGCACCTGGACCAGGAAGAAAAATATCTCCCAGAAGCCAGTATTCACTAACTCCTTGATTTTTAGCATCTGCAATCACTGCTTCTAGCGCCGTCGCATTGCCATGAATATCTGATAAAATTGCGATTTTATGTTTCATTGTGGTTTCCTTCCGTTTGGTAATCTACTCTTTCTTCTGCTACTTGAGGCAAGACTTCTGCCTTCTGCGGGTTCAACTTCCTCTGCACAGCTTCTGCAACTGCTCTTGGTACCCCAACTTCGACAATCTCATCCACACTGGCTTCCTTGATTTTGGTCAGAGACTTGAAATGCTTCATAAGATTCTGCTTGCGTTTAGGTCCTAACCCTTCAATGCCATCCAATTGTGATGAAAAAGAATTTTTGGAGCGCAGTTGGCGGTGGAAAGTAATGGCAAAGCGGTGGACCTCATCCTGAATACGTTGGAGGAGGAAAAATTCCTGAGAATTGCGAGACAACTCCACCACCTCCAGCGGATCTCCAAAAAGCAATTCATGGGTTTGGTGCTTGTCATTCTTTTGCAAACCTGCAATGGGGATATCCAAGCCCAGCTCCTCTTGGATGACTTGCTTGGCGATATTGACTTGCCCTTGTCCCCCATCAATGACAATCAAGTCCGGTGGCGTTAATCCCTCACGCTGTAGTCGACCATAGCGCCTGCGAATGACTTCTCTCATACTGGCATAGTCGTCTGGCCCGACTACGGTCTTGATTTTATACTTACGGTAATCTTTTTTACTTGGTTTGCCGTTGACAAAGACCACCATGGCTGAAACAGGGCTAGTTCCCATGGTGTTGGAGTTATCAAAGGACTCAATGCGGACTGGGGTCGGTATTTGAAGCAAACGTCCCAGATTTTCAATAGCCCCTTGGGTCTTTTCAACAGATTTCTCTAGCAAGTTGAATTTCTGCTCTAGGCTGACTCGAGCATTCTTTATAGCCAAATTGACCAGTTGTTTTTTCTCACCACGCTGGGGTTTGAGAATCTTAGTATCCACTAAGGCCTTGACGGCTTCTTCATCAATATCCTGCGGAATCAGCACCTCATTAGGAACTAAGTGAGATTTTTCTTGATAGAATTGTCCCACATAGGTTAGAAAGTCCTCATCCGGATCATTATAATAAGGGAAAAGATTGACATCGCGCTCAATAAGCTTTCCCTGACGGACAAAGAAAACCTGAACACACATCCAACCCTTATCCACATAGTAGCCAAAGACATCGCGATTTTGGAGATCCTTAGCCATGACCCGTTGCTTGGTTCGAAGCGTTCCAATGGCCTGAATCAGGTCACGGTATTCCGCTGCACGTTCAAACTCCATAGCCTGGGCCGCGGATGCCATCTTACCCTTGAGGTCGTCGATGATTTTGTCATCCTGCCCTTTTAGGAAATCGGAAACCTCCTGAGCCATGGACTTGAAATAGGCCTCATCTTTCTTACAGACGGTATGGGCCATGCATTGGCCGATATGGTAGTAAAAACAGACCTTAGACGGTGGATTGGTACACTTGCGAAAAGGGAAAATCCGATCCAGCAATCGCTTGATTTCATTGGCTGCCCCCACATCTGGATAGGGACCAAAATAAAGACCTCCATCCTTCTTGACCTGACGGGTGATAATCAAACGAGGATAGCGTTCATTGGTGATTTTGATGAAAGGATAGGACTTATCATCCTTGAGCATGATATTGTATTTAGGCTTGTTTTCCTTGATCAGGTTGATTTCTAGGAGAAGTGCCTCAATATTGGACTCCGTAACGATAAATTCAAAATCCACAATCTCAGACACCAGAGCCTCTGTCTTGGTATCATGACTTCCACGGAAATAGGAACGCACGCGGTTACGCAGATTTTTAGCCTTTCCTACATAGATAATGGTGCCGTTTTTATCCTTGTGAATGTAGCAACCAGGGCTGGTCGGCAAGAGCTCTAGTTTTGATTTAATCAAGTTGTTCATAATTCCATTATAGCAAAAAAGTAGGGAAAGGTAGTCCCCTACTCATTGGTCTTATATATTTTTCGAAGGTTTGCAACATCCTCTTCTTGGATACCATAAAAAGAACCTGCAGGTTGCATCACAGACTTCTCATCTGTATGGTCCAAGCCAATCGCATGCCCCAACTCATGTTCTGCCGTATGGACAAGGCGCTCATAGGAATAGCCATAATCCGTATTGGACAGATAATAATGATTCAACCGCACCGTGACAGACAAGAATTGCCCCGTCAAAAGATTAGTCTGACTTTCCGCCTCTCCTGCCACAGGAGTGTTTACGTCGTTCATCTCAGTAGCCAAGATATCCGCCTTGCTGGACTCAGTCACAAGTTCAAAGTTAAAAGCACCAGTTTGATTCCAGTTCTGAATTGCTTCTAAATAAGCCTCTTGAAAGCGTGAATCCATCTGAGGATCTAGATAAATACGATCAGAGGCCTGTGGCCACCTTCCTTCAGAATGCTGGTGGCTATCTGTCTGGTTCAACTTAGGCAGTTGCCCTGTTTTCTCCCATTGGTCAATACTTTGTTGACCAATTTTTACTGACCGTTCTGCTTGCTTTAGCGCTTCTTGAAAATCTCCGTTCAAATACCAGAGAAATCCAAAAGCAAGAGCACATAAGAGCACAACTATCCAAACCAGGCGCCAGAACAAACGCCACACAAAAGAAAAGAAAGCTCCTATCAAACGAAAAAGCCAGCGCATTTCTCTCCACCTTTCTAGCAAATAAAGACTAGTTTACTAAAACAAGCTGAAAGAAAGCTAAATTATGACAATCTCTCTTCTAATTTGAAGTCAATTGGCAGGGTTGCTAAAAAGCCTTCCAATTGTTTTTCCCAATAATACCACTCATGCGTTCCAGCGCTATGGCCATAGGTCACATCAAAGCCTAGTTTTTTGAGGTTCTTTACTGCTAAATTATTAGCTTCGTACAAGAAATCCTGCTCTCCACACCAAGCCCAAAGCTTGGTCTTTTTGTCCGATTTTTTAGCCAGACTTTCTAGAGAATAGGGACTAGTTGTCCAATCTTTAATCTCTCCAAACACACCTCTCCAGTAAGCTGGAGTTCCCAAATTTTGGCTCTCAGGAGAAAAATCTTGAAAACTAAGGGCACCTGAAAAACTAGCTGCATGAGAAAAACAATTTGTTGCAAGAGCCAGTTTAAAGCAGCCGTAGCCTCCCATAGAGAGGCCAGCGATAAAGGTCTTTTCACGCTTACTGGTCATGTTAGGGAAGAAGTGTTTTAGAACCTGTGGCAATTCCTCTGCTAGAGCTGTGTAATAATCAAAACCATACTGGGTATCGGTGTACCAACCGTTGCTGGTATTGGGCATGACGACTATGAGATTAGTCCCCCGAAGCAAGCGTTCTACATTGGTCCGCTTGAGCCAGCTATTATGATTGCCAGACATCCCGTGCAAGAGGTACAAGACGGGAATATCTTTACACTCTGGTTCTTCCACTCGATTAGCATCAGGATAGAGGACATTCACTCCCCACTCCATATCCAAAACTTGTGAGTAATACTCGATTTTCATTACTGCCATAATTTTTTCCTCTATTTTTCTATAAGAAAAAGCCGAAACTCGACTTTCTCTCTGTTTATTTCAACAATTATTTCGCTTCCATGACTACTGGTAAAATAGCTGGACGACGCTTGGTTTGGTCAAAGAGGTACTTGGTCAAATTATCACGAACCTTCCCTTTGAGATCTGCCCAGTCAAAGTCATCTCCTTGAAGATAGTCTTCTACCGTTTGGTTAATCAATTCTGAACTTTCACGGAGAATATCGCGGCTCTTCTTGAGATAAACAAATCCACGCGTGTGAACACGGGCCTTGGCCACAATTTTCTTCTCACGACGGTTAACGGTAATTGCTACGATGAAAATACCATCCTCTGACAAGACCTTACGGTCACGCAGGACCACATTACCAACATCACCAATGGCATTCCCGTCAATCAAGACATCCCCTGCCGAAACCGCTCCAGCTGGGACAAAGTCTCCATTCTCATAAGCCATGCTGGTTCCCTTTTTAGGGATGAAAATGCGTTCTGGCAACATCCCAACTGCCATAGCAGCCTTAGCATGGGCATCCAACTCACGGTATTCCCCTTGAATTGGGAAGAGATACTTGGGTTGCAAGAGATTGATCATCAACTGCAAATCACGTGCATTTCCATGACCTGACACACGCAAGCTTTGGGTGATCAATTTGACAACCCCGCCAGCTTGGTAAATCATGTTTTCCACACGCGCCATGACTGCTTCTTTGGCGATAGACGGAGTGGTTACGATATAGACTAGGTCACCGTCCTTGATTTCCACATAACGGTGGCGACCAATCGACATCTTGCGAAGACCATTGATAGGCTCACCCATACGACCTGTCTCAAGGATAATCAACTCATGGTCTTCAAAGCGAGACATATCTTTTGGCTTAATCAAAAGACTCTCGTTAGCTAGAGACAATTTCTTAAGACGAATAGCAGTACGGACGATATTTTCAATATCAAATCCTGTCAAGACCACACGACGGCCTGTTACATCCGCAGCGTCAAACACCTGCTGGATACGAGAGAGGTTGCTGGCTACCGCTGCAACAATGATACGACCCTCCCAGTCCGCTATAGTTTGGGTAATTTCATCCCCAACTTCACTTTCACTAGCCACTTGGATATTACTGTCCGCATTGGCTGAATCGCTAAGAAGAGCTAGAACTCCATCACGACCGATTTCTGCCAAACGAGCGAAGTCTGTCGCATAAGATTCACTAGCTGTCTGGTCAAATTTGAAGTCACCTGTATAAACGATACTACCTTCAGCTGTCTTCAAGACCACACCCAGACTTTCTGGGATAGAGTGGGTCGTACGGAAGAAGGACACCACAGTCCCTCCAAAATCAATCTCCGTATCTTCATCGATGACATGGAAATCATTGAATTTCTTAACTGTGTCATTTCCTTTGACAAAGAGTTTGGCCAACTCAATGGTCAACTCAGAGCCAAATACAGGCACCTTGGCTTCAGCCAAGAGATAAGGCAGAGCACCAATGGCATCCGCATGTCCGTGGGTCAAGAAGACCCCAGCGATACGGTCGCTATTTTCAAAAAGATAGTCCATATTGGGAATGACTACGTCTACCCCTAGTTGTTCATTTTCAGGGTACTTTAGACCTGCATCCAAAACGAAAATAGACCCATCGATTTCAGCGATATACATATTTTTCCCATTTTCACGCACACCACCAAGTGTTGTTAAACTGATATTACTCATTTTTCCTCCGAAAGCTTAGTTTATCTTGATTATAGGGTTACTTGCCCTTTTATTCTAAAAGCACTATTACTTTTAGCCGAATCTTTTCCTACCATTATACCATTTTTTTGATGATTTTCAAAATGAAGATTTGTTTTCAAAAAAGAGCTGGTTGCCCAACTCTTTCCTATCTGCTATTCTTTTTCCATTAAAAAGTCATAAATTTCTTGCACAGTACCCAGCGCCATCATTTCTTGGTCTTTGACGGTTTGTTTGAGATTTTGGTAAATCTGACTTTCTCCGATTTCCCGCTTCGGTGCCTCTTTATTCACTGCCATGACCCCATCTTTGATTGTCACAAAGCCTAGTTCTTCAAACACTTGAATCATCTTGACCAGCAAGATTTGTTGAATATTGAGATAAGTGGCCAAATCCTTCAGCTTATAGCGAATATCAAACTCTGGAAACTGGTAGATAGTCTTGTACAATTTTGCAAACTGATCTCTAGTCCCATAACCTGTCAGATAGTAGGCCTTATCAATATCATTTTTGAAATAGACAGCAGAGAAATTCTGCTCCTGAAAAATGGTTTTCAGCTGAGTAATATCCTCAGGAATGGTTTTTACAACCACAGCTTCACTAGCCGCCAGATTTGGCAGTTCTCCAGAAAAATCCAAGACTGGAACTCCTTCTGGCAAAACTGCATTCTTCCCACGAATGTTAAAGAGTTGAACACCCTCCACACGCGCATCCACCATCATCAACTGGAGGGCAGTTTGACCATTCCATTGGTTGACAGACAATTTGACTGCCAACTCTAGATTCTTGGTTTGAGCAAATTCTGTCGCCCATCTACCTTGGCCAAAGGCTACCACTTCAAAACTCGCCTCGCCTTTAGAAATTTTCAGCTTGAGATGGGCATTGCCTGCCCCCATAGTACGGGCACTTTCTACCTGAAAATCCTTAATATAAAAGACAGGTTTCTGATTGTCCATTCCAAAAGGAGCTAAACGTTCAAAACTTTTAACCGTTTCCAAGCTAAGTGTCTCCAAATCCAGTTCTTCATCTAGATTTAACTTGTTCTTACCTCCAGCATCTGCGCCTTTTTCACGGACATAGTCTTCTAAAATCTGAGATAAATCCGAGAGTTTCTCCACTTCCAGCGTCATTCCTGCTGCACCAGCATGGCCGCCAAATGCGATAAAGAGGTCGCGATGGGGATCTAGGGCTTCAAAAATATCGACCGCTTCCACACTACGAGCACTACCCTTAGCACGACCGTCTTCTATATTAAGAACAATGACTGTCTGTCCCAATTCTTCCAACAAACGACCAGCTACAATTCCTAAAACCCCAGGATTCCAACCTTCCTTAGCCAAGACTTGGGCCTTCTTCTCAGGATCCACCATGGTCTTGGCTTCTTCATAGATAGACTGGACAATTTCCTTGCGCTCTTCGTTTTTCTGATGAATCATAAGGGCAATCTCGTGCGCTTCCTCATCATCAAACCCAGTCAGCAAATCAATGGCAGGATTGGGGTCATCTAGACGTCCCAAGGCATTCAAACGAGGGGCAATCTGGAAACCAATTGTTTCTTCTGTTACTTCGTTAGCAGCAATCCCAGCCATATCCAGCATTTCTTGTA
>CAUUIG010000085.1:0-7449 GCA_963545095.1 uncultured Streptococcus sp. | reverse complement strand
CATAATAGAATAACACAAAGCCCCTGCGATTGCAAGGGATTTGTTGCTGTTTTTTCATTTTTTTACGATGAAACTGTTTTCCTATTTTTTCTTTTTAAAATTAGGGATTTTCTTCTATATAAGCTGAGTCCTCTTGACCTCAAATTTACCTTCTGATTGGTCCACTAAGACATCCGCCTTAGACTCAGTTTCTTTATAGTATCGCAGATACTGCTCCCGTCTCATCTGATGGCTAGCCAATATAAAGGATGCATCGCGATTTCTCACAGTCGTATCTCTAGCGAGGCGTCGCTTTAATTCGGTCTCCTCATCCGTGTAGAAACAGATAGTTTTGTCAAAGAGTTCTTTGGGTAAAAAGCCAACAGACATCCCTTCGACAATCAGAACTGGTTTGGCTCCTGACAAGACCTCACTAGTCTTCCAAGGCTCTTCAATTGTCAAGACATCCATACCCGCCTGCAAGGCTAAGATATCTCTCCGCAAACTCGCCAATTCATGCGCCACTGGCAGACAAGCTGTCACCTTTTGATTCGGCGCGTCCTTTGGTACTACCAGATGGCGTCCAGAGGTGATATAAGGATCTGTTTCTAGCAAATTTACTGTAGTAGAATCTAAAGCTTGGTACAATTCCTCTGCAAAGGTCGATTTACCTGAAGCACCATGACCGTATATTCCCAGTGTCCTGATTTTCCCCGTCTTGATCTCTGAGACTAGTTGGTCTACTAAGTCTTTTTTCTTCATTCTCTCTTCACCTGTTCATAGCTTTCTTTTCCGTCATTGAGTTTGTCCCAAATCACTACTTGCCCACTTTGGAGCGATTTTTGCACATCGATAATTCGTTGGTTGGACGACCCTCGAAACTGGAGCATGAGATTTCTCTTAGTTCGGTCATACCGTCCATCGACAAGGATGTCAATTAGCGATAAGAGTTCCAATTTGTCTGGAGTCTCCAGCATCATTTCTTCCCAAGTGTAGCCCGTCCAGGACCAGATGTCTTTGTTTGGCAATTCCTTCCGGATACGTTTCACGAGTGGCAAAAGGATTCCTGTATTGAGAAAGGGCTCCCCTCCCAGTAAGGTTAACCCCTGAACATAAGGCTTGGCAAGGTCTGCCATAATCTGTTCTTCTAATTCTGCTGTATAGGGAATGCCAGCATTAAAAGACCAAGTCGCAACATTATAGCACCCCTCGCAGTGAAACATGCAGCCTGATACATAGAGAGAGTTACGCACACCTTCTCCATCTACAAAGTTAAAGGCTTTGTAGTCGATGATACGACCTTGACTGAGTTCCTCGCTTTTCCATTCTTGTGGTTTTGGATTATTCATTCGCCACCTCTATCCAATAACGCTCGACTCCGTTACGAACATCCTCAAGGAACCCACCATTTGCTAAAATGACTGCTCTGCTAGCAGGATTATTTACACTACAGGTCACCAGAGCTTTCTTGATGTTCTTTTCCTTAGCAACTTGCAAGCCCTGACGGAGAGTTTCCTTAGCATAACTTTTCCCTCTTTCAGATGGACGAATAGAGTAGCCAATGTGACCACCTTCTTCTAGTAGAAAGTTACTGAGGCGCAACCGAAGATTAAGAAATCCAACTGCTTGACCTTTCTCAGAAAAAGCTACTAACTGAATTGCGGGAACCCATCCTTCAGGCAGATTAATCCCCATTTCCTGATTCTGATTACTATCCAACCATTCCTCATAAGAAAAATTCTCTGTATCCCAAAATCCTCCATCATGGGCTGATTGGCTCTTTTCAAACTCTGCCATCATCTCTAAAACTGTTTCTTTATCTGCCAATGTTGGTCTGCGTAGTTCCATTTTCACCTCCCACTAAGAGAAAAGCGAGAGAAATCCCTCACTTTTTCTTATTCTTATTTAAAAATTGTTCTCTGAGGTTGAGCAAGCGTTCTTTTTTGCTCACTCCACCTTTCGAATGCTTTTCATGATAACGGGTCACTTGTGCACGCCCCTTATCATCTAATTGATACTTTCCCATTTCAGTTCTTTCTAATTTGTTACTTGATGGCCAGCTATTTTAATCGTTGAGCCATTCATATGTTTGACACGCGCAGCGATTTCCTTGTGACGCCCATTGACCATAGGTCTCGCTTGAGGATTGCCTAAATAGCCACAAGTCCGTTTAACAACATCTACTGTTTTAGGGTCGCTATTGCCACAGTTTGGACAAGCAAATCCTCTCTCAGTTGGTTCAAAATCCCCTTCAAAGTCACACTTGTAGCAACGGTCAATTGGAGTATTGGTCCCCAAATAGCCCACACGGTCATAAGCGTAGTCCCAGACAGCTTCCAAGGCTTTAGGATTTTGCTGGAGAACTGGATACTCACAATAATGGATGAAGCCACCTGACGCACCTGCTTCTGGATAGACTTTCTCAAAGTCTAATTTTTCAAACGGTGTTGGATTTTTACGAACATCGTAGTGGAAAGAGTTGGTGTAGTATTCCTTATCTGTGATATCAGGAATAGAGCCAAACTTGTCTGTATCTAGTCGGCAGAAACGATCTGTCAAACTTTCAGATGGTGTTGAGTAGATAGAGAAATGATAGCCATATTGGTCTGACCACTCTTCTACACGGCGTTTCATATCGCGAATAATTTCTAGCGTGAATTCCTTAGCATCTGAATTGCTTTCCCAGCTATTCCCAAAGAAAACAGTCGCTACTTCATACAAACCGATATAGCCCAGCGAAACGGTTGCGCGACGATTCTTAAAGAGCTGGTCAACACTTTCTTCTTTACATAGACGATGGCCAAAAGCGCCGTACTGATAAAGAATAGGAGCATTTGCTGGTGTCGCTTCCTTGGTTCGTTCGACACGATAAACCAGAGCATCTTCCGCAATGTTCATTCGCTCGTTGAAGATTTCCCAGAACTTGTTCATATCTCCTTCAGATTCAAGGGCGATACGAGGTAAGTTAACCGTCACAACACCCAGATTCATACGGCCTGAATTGACCTCAACACCATCTTCATCCTTCCATCCTTGAAGGAAGGAGCGACAACCCATAGGCACCTTGAAGGAGCCTGTCAGTTCGATAATCTTATCGTAAGACAAAACATCGGGATACATCCGCTTAGTTGCACACTCGAGAGCCAACTGCTTGATGTCGTAGTTGGGAGTTCCTTCCTCTAAATTGAGTCCTCTTTTTAGCGTAAAGATGAGTTTTGGAAAGATAGCCGTACGATGCTCCGAACCAAGGCCCTTGATGCGAATGTTTAAAATTGCCTTTTGAATTTCTCGCTCAAAACGATTGGTTCCCAAACCAAAACCTAGTGAAGTAAAAGGCGTTTGTCCATTTGAAGTGAAGAGAGTATTGATTTCATATTCTAGAGATTGCATGGCATCATAGATGTCTTTTTGTGCTTTCTTCCAAGCGTAATCTTCCCGTTTGTCAGGCAGAACCCACTCTTCCGCATCTTTGAGGTGTTTTTGGTAATTCTTCTCTGCATAAGGTGCCAAGACTTCATCGATACGGTCAGCTGAACAGCCGCCATACTGGCTAGAAGCAACGTTTGCGATGATTTGGGAAATCTGAGCTGTTGCAGTCTGGATAGATTTAGGACTTTCTACCTCTGCATTTCCAATCTTAAAACCATTGTCCAGCATACCCTTGAAATCAATCAAACAGCAGTTGGTCATAGGTGTATAGGGGCTGTAGTCTAAATCATGATAGTGGATATCCCCCTTTTGGTGGGCATTGGCTACGTGCTTAGGAAGCATTTGCAGTCCGATTGACTTTCCAACAATCCCTGCTGTCAAATCGCGCTGGGTGTTAAAGACATCACTGTCTTTGTTCGCATTTTCATTAACAACGGCCTGGTCTTTGTTGAGAAGTTTATGGATGCTAAAGTTAATATCTGTCGCTTTTGAGCGCTCAAAATCCCTCTGTGTCCGATAAGTGATATATTCCTCAGCTAGCGCATATTCTTTGGCTTCAAGGAGTTCATGTTCTACGATATTTTGAATTTCGTAAATCTTAACTCCCTTTGGAAAGCGACTATGAATTTCTGTGACAATACGCTCAGTCAGAGCATTTAGGCGCTTTTCGACTAAGGGTGTCACATCCATAACCTTGTCTGCCGCCTTGTGGAGAGCCTTGTCAATCTTGTCCACATCAAATACAACACGTCTCCCATCTCGTTTCTCGACGAAGAGAGTTGGCAAAATTGTAATTTTTTCTTCTAGTGCAATCATATGCATGCTCTTTTCTAAAATGTTCTTTCTAAAAAGTATTATACCACTCTAAAAAGAAAAATCAATATCTTGTGTTAAAAATCCTAAATTTTTTAAAAATACACAAGATATTGATTTTGTTATTTAATCTTATAGACTTTAAACTCTGAGTAATCAGTCTTTATTTGTTGGTAATTTTCTTTCAAGATTGTTTCTACTTCAGACCAGACTGGCACCTTGTCATTCACAAGAATCATCTTGGGTTGATTTTCTTTTAAATCATTAATCAAACTAGTTTTATTTTCTTCTGTATTTGTGTAGAGAAGAGGTGATGAGAACATGGATCCAGCCAAACGCTGGCTTTCTTTATAGATCTGAACATGAGAATCCCAGATATAGATTCGGTCTCCCTCACTCGTCTCTTGTTTGATTCTATCTACTACTTGATGTTGTTCACTATAAGAAGCTGGATGCAAGACAAAACGAGCTACAAGAGGAATTGCAATTAGATAAACCACTACTAGAATCGGTAAGTAGAGATTTCCCCTCATAAATTTTTTCCATAAAGTTGGAACTTCCTCTCTTCTCCGACGACGTGCTATCCTTCCCGAGTATTCCCCACGAATACTGGTCATCAAAAGAAGGAGTAAAAATGGAAGGATTAGAATCAAACGCGAACCGTGAAGAGGTTCTTGAGAAAAAAGCAACAAGGCTAGTACACATAAGAAAACAAAGCTAGCTGGTACTGAGATGACATATAATCTAGATGCTTTAGATTGGAACAAACCGAGAAAAATAAGAATGAAAGCCCCTAATCCAAAGGTTAATAGACCATAGAATAAAGTATTTTCTACTAACTGGGGATTAGTAAAAGGAATCATAGAAGTAAATAGATACAAAAATCTACTTAAAGCCTCTCCAAAACCTCCTGAAATGATGACATAGTAGCCTAAAGGATAAAATAGGAGAGAAAAACCAAGTGCTGCCGCAAAAAATTGATAAATTCCATGTATAAAGCGTCCATGTCCAATATTAAAGACCAATAAACCTACAGTTATCGCTACAATAAATAGAAGACTAGTTAGGGGTTCTATGAAAAATGATAGAGCCAAGAAAATCCCCAGACGTAGAAATCCCTTGTCATGGTTAGGATTTGACAGATAGCGTGCTACTAAAGAAAAGCCTGCAAATAAGAATGGAAGAGCTAAAATCGTAGCATAGCCTCCTCCAAAACCAAGACCAGACACCAAAATATAAAATATCGTTAGAAGTTGCTTAGCTTGATCCCTTTGTCCCGTCAAATAGTCAGTTGCAGAAAAAAGGAAATACCCCCCTCCTAAGAAAGCTAACCATTCTACTAAGGCAAAAAGAATGCCTCCTTGGGTAATGTAAAGTAGTAAATAATAAATAAGACCTTGACCAGCATAATAACTACTGTAGAGCTGTCCTCCCTGATGCAAAGCCCACCCTATATACAAATCCTGCGCCTGAGAAGGACTTACCATATCTAAAAGTAAAGGAAGCACCACAGAAAAAATTGTCGCAATCGTACTTCCAATGATGAGTCTGAAAAACGGGAAAGCTACCTGCTCTTCTTTTTCTACATGAGATTCAAGGTTCCTATCAAATCTATTTTCAATTTCATTACTCTGTATCATTTCAGATACTTCTTCTATTCTGCCATATACAGCCATGTCGTTTCTCCTATTCAATTTATCTGTCTTAGTATATCAAAAAGACCTAGAATTGTCAGCTTGCGATGGCTGTTTGAGTGATTTTTTACATAGTTTCACAAAGGTTTCAATTTCTCGAAATCGGTGTAAATGGGTCTGTTTAAATGTCGTGATATAGTTCAATTCTTTCTGAGTCAGCATCCTTCCCCCTATATCTTCTTATTCGTAAAAGACAAGAAAAATAGGACTGGTTTGTGTCCTCAGTCCTAGATTTCTTATAAGATAGGGGCAAATAACTGGGCAATTTCCTTAATCAATTTTTGGTACCAGCTATTTTTTATCGTATGAGCAAAAATTTCTTGCGATACTGAAAAAATCTCCTCAAAATCTTTTTGAATCTCTGTGATTGATTTCGTTTTATATAGCAAAACTGCATTTTCATAGTGGTGAAGCAAACTTCTATAATCTAAATTGATAGTCCCAACTGCAGCAAAATCTTTATCCACTAAGATTTGTTTACTATGGATGAATCCTGGACTATACTCAAAAATTCTTACTCCTGCTGATAAAAGATCTGGATAAGCTCCTCTTGTGATGAGCTGGATTAATTTTTTATCCGGAATGAAAGGAGTCACGATGCGGACATCAACACCCCTCATAGCCGCGTTTTTAATACTCTCAGTTAAATCATAGTCAATAATCAGATAGGGTGTTGTGATATAGACTGAATCAGTGGCTTGATTAATCAAACTTTGATAGACTTTTTTCCCTACCTGAGTATGGAAAATGGGCTTTGGTCCACTACCGTAAGGAATGCAGAGCCCTTGGCTAGAACAAGGCTGATTTTCCAAGTGATACTGATCAAAATCGCTGATTTCCCCACGATTGATATACCAGGTCATCAAAAAGAGACGGGTTAGAGCCTTAACACCAGGGCCATCTATGCGAATCCCACTATCCTTCCAATAACCAAAGCGTTCTACATGGTTGATGTACTCATCAGCTAAGTTAACTCCTCCCGTATAAGCTACCTGACCATCTATGACAAGAATTTTACGATGGTCCCGATTGTTGTAAGCCACCGTCAAACGAGGAATCACCTTGTTAAACTTATGGGCTTCAATTCCTCGACTACGAAGCTGAATAGTATAATCTCCAGGTAAAGTCGCCATACAGCCGATATCATCATAGAGCATCTTGATCTCTACTCCCTGAGCTGCCTTTTGCTCTAGTATATCTAGTATGCTATTCCACATCAGACCTTCTTCAACAATATAATACTCTAGAAAGATAAACTTTTCAGCTTTCTTAAGATCTTCCAGCATATGTTGCCACATGCTTTCACCTGAAGGAAAGAATTGTGAGGCCGTTCGATCATATACATCGGCATTGTTATCCATACTCAACAAAGATTTGATAACTCCGTAAGCCGCTTTATCATCTTCCTTCAATTTCTGGCGGAGTGCTTTACTGTTATCCTCCCGAAAATGCATGGAATCAAGTCTGTTCAACTGCTTAATTTCTTTTTTGGACAATCGCCTTTCACCAAACATTAGATAGAGCAAAGGACCAA
>CAUUIG010000084.1:0-7647 GCA_963545095.1 uncultured Streptococcus sp. | reverse complement strand
CTAAAACAGCATAATCTTGCCAATCTTTAAATTGACTCTCCCAAACCAACTTCTTGATGGCAGCATAGGAATTAGCTGACCCGCGTCTCAATTTTTTAAGAAGCTGTTCTCTCGTCTTTTCAAGTTTATCAGCTTCACAGACACGGTAAACCAGGCCCCGCTCTAGAGCTTTTTCTGCGGTCAAAGCTTCTCCTGTCATGGCTAGTTGAGTAGCACGCGTCACACCAATACTGCGGCTCAAGAGGTGAATCCCACCTGCATCTGGAGCTAAACCAACTCCGACAAAGGCTTGGATAAATTTAGCCTTATCAGTCGCAAGGCAGAAATCTGCAGCAACAGCCATATTCGTTGCGGCACCTGCAACAGCCCCATCAACCTCCATCAAGACAGGTTTAGCAATTTGCTTGATTTTATAAGAAATAGTATTGACTAATTCTGCGATTTTCGTCAATGATGGAATATCATCCTCATCCACCGCCCGCTTCATCTCTACTAAATCTCCCCCAACTGAAAAGACTTTGCCATTCGCATTGATTAAGATAAAATGCACAGCTGAATCCTCTTCTGCCAAAGTCAGAGCTTCTAAAATTTCCTCACACATAGGGATATGGAAACCATTAGCGACATCAGGACGGTTTAAAGTAATAATTGCCAAATCCTCTTCAAGCTGATAAATAATATGTTCCATCAGGACTCCTTTTTATTTTATAAGCAGTTTAAATCATTTTATTATCAAAGTATATCTTTTTTAGGAGTAGAAAACAAGAAAAAATCGACTGAAAGTGTCTCAGCCGATTAGAAAGGCTCGCTTTAGGATAGAAAGCATCTTATTTTCTTCATTGAAAAAAGGCTTTCTTTCTGCTATAATCGTATAAAATACTTACTTTAGGAGTTCTTATGAAAGTTGTTAAATTTGGAGGTAGCTCTCTTGCCTCTGCTAGTCAATTAGAAAAAGTTTTGAACATCGTAAAAAGTGATTCAGATCGCCGTTTTGTAGTCGTTTCTGCGCCTGGTAAACGCAATGCTGAAGATACTAAGGTTACGGATGCCTTGATTAAATACTACCGCGACTATGTTGCTGGTAACGATATTAGCAAGAGCCAAAACTGGATTATCGACCGCTATGCTGCTATGGTTAGTGAACTAGGTCTTAAACCAGCTGTTCTAGAAAAAATTTCAAAAAGTATTCGCGCCTTAGCCACTCTTCCTATTGATGAAAATGAATTTCTCTACGATACTTTCCTAGCAGCGGGTGAAAATAACAATGCTAAATTGATCGCTGCCTATTTTAACCAAAACGGTATTGATGCACGCTATGTTCATCCTAGAGAAGCTGGGATTGTGGTAACGAGTGAACCTGGCCACGCTCGCATCATTCCATCAAGTTATGACAAGATTGAAGAATTAACAAATGCAAATGAAGTTCTTGTCATTCCTGGTTTCTTTGGAGTTACCAAAGAAAATCAAATCTGTACCTTCTCACGTGGAGGATCAGACATTACAGGTTCTATCATTGCTGCAGGTGTAAAAGCCGACCTCTATGAAAACTTTACAGACGTTGATGGTATCTTTGCAGCCCACCCTGGTATTATCCACCAGCCACACTCAATTCCTGAGTTGACCTACCGTGAAATGCGTGAGTTGGCCTATGCAGGATTCTCAGTCCTTCATGACGAAGCCCTTCTTCCTGCCTACCGTGGAAAAATTCCTCTGGTTATCAAGAATACCAACAATCCTGACCATCCAGGTACTCGTATCGTTCTAAAACACAGTAGTGATGAATTTCCAGTAGTGGGAATTGCCGGTGATTCTGACTTTGTCAGCATCAACATGTCTAAATACCTCATGAACCGCGAGATTGGATTTGGTCGCAAGGTTCTGCAAATCCTTGAAGACCTCAACATCGGTTGGGAACATATGCCAACTGGTATCGACGATCTTTCCATCATTCTCCGTTCTCGTGAACTAACTCCTATCAAGGAAGAAGAAATCCTGCGTCAGTTGGTTCAAAAAGCTGAAGTAGACCATGCAGAAATCGAACACGACCTTTCTATCATTATGATTGTTGGAGAAAAAATGAAGAGTCATATCGGAGTAACTGCTACTGCGACACGTGCTCTATCTGAAAACAAGATCAACATCCAGATGATGTCTCAAGGTTCTAGTGAAGTTTCTATCATGTTTGTTGTCAATAAAGACCAAGAAAAAGCAGCAATTAAAGCGCTCTACAATGCCTTTTTCGGTGAAAGTAAGGAAGTCTAATCATGGCCCAATCGCTTAACAAAACAGTGCTTCTCAATACGACAGGAACTTCTTACCTCTCTATAGCTGGGAAAGTTGGGAAATTTCTGGTCGGAGATCAGGCTCTGGAATTTTATCCAGATGTCAATGTCGAACAATTTATCCAGATTCCTTGGGACCATATCAACCAAATTGGGGCCAATGTCACTGGTCGCAAAATTAGTCGCCACTTCGAAGTCTTTACAGACAGAGGAAAATTCCTCTTTGCTTCAAAAGACTCAGGTGCCATTCTTAAAATTGCACGCGAAAAACTGGGTAATGACAAGGTCGTCAAACTTCCTACCCTGATTCAGACCATTGGTCAAAAATTTAAAAATCTATTTGCAAAAAAGTAGAAACTTTAGTATAATCATAGCAACGGATAAGTAGGTTATCTTCTTCTTTCAGAAAGTCTGCGGATGCTGCGAGCAGATAGGAGGGATAGGTGAAATTCTACCGTTAGTAACAATTACATACACAATCAAGTGCACACCTGTGAAGTTGGATGGAACCGTGGCCCTGCCACTCCAACGCTTTATCAGGTGTGCTTTTTTCATAAAGGAGTTCTTATGTTAGATATCAAACGTATTCGTACAGACTTTGATGCTGTCGCAGAAAAATTGGCTACACGTGGTGTAGATGCTGCTATCTTGAACGAGATGAAAGAAATCGATGCTAAACGTCGTGACATCTTGGTCAAGGTTGAAACTCTCAAGGCAGAACGTAACACAGTTTCTGCTGAGATTGCCCAAGCCAAACGCAACAAGGAAAATGCAGATGACAAAATTGCTGCTATGCAAACTCTATCTGCTGAGGTCAAGGCTTTGGATGCTGAATTGGCAGAAATCGATGCTAAATTGACAGAATTTACCACTACTCTTCCAAATATCCCAGCTGACAGCGTTCCTGTTGGAGCTGATGAAGATGACAATGTGGAAGTTCGTCGTTGGGGCACTCCACGCGAGTTCGACTTCGAGCCAAAAGCTCACTGGGATCTTGGTGAAGACCTTGGCATCCTTGACTGGGAACGCGGTGGTAAGGTAACAGGCGCTCGCTTCCTCTTCTATAAAGGCCTCGGTGCTCGTTTGGAACGTGCTATCTACAACTTTATGTTGGATGAGCATGGGAAAGAAGGCTATACTGAAGTCATCACACCTTACATGGTTAACCATGATTCTATGTTTGGTACTGGTCAATATCCAAAATTCAAGGAAGATACTTTTGAACTCAGCGACAGCAATTATGTCCTGATTCCTACAGCTGAAGTTCCTCTAACAAACTACTACCGTGATGAAATCCTTGATGGTAAAGACCTGCCGATTTACTTCACTGCTATGAGCCCATCATTCCGTTCTGAGGCTGGTTCAGCTGGTCGTGATACTCGTGGCTTGATTCGTTTGCACCAATTCCACAAGGTTGAAATGGTTAAATTTGCCAAACCAGAAGAATCTTACGAAGAATTGGAAAAAATGACAGCCAACGCTGAAAATGTCCTTCAAAAACTCAACCTTCCATACCGTGTCGTTGCTCTCTCTACTGGAGATATGGGCTTCTCAGCTGCCAAAACTTACGACTTGGAAGTTTGGATTCCAGCGCAAAACAATTATCGTGAAATCTCAAGCTGTTCAAACACAGAAGATTTCCAAGCCCGTCGTGCCCAAATCCGTTACCGTGATGAAGCCGATGGCAAGGTGAAACTCCTTCATACCTTGAACGGTTCTGGACTTGCAGTTGGACGTACAGTGGCTGCAATTCTTGAAAACTACCAAAATGAAGATGGCTCTGTAACCATTCCAGAAGTTCTTCGTCCATACATGGGTGGAGCTGAAGTTATCAAACCATAAAAAATAAGGTTTAGCTATTTCTAGCTAGACCTTTTTTCGTAACCAAATTAGATAAGCACCTAATACAAAGAATAAAATAGTTAGGCATATAATAGTTTCAGCCAATACCAGATAATCCAGAAATGGAAGTTTCAAGATTCCCTGAGCCATCTTGAGCGAGGTAGCTGTGATAATGGTTGGGAAGGTGAGGGCTGAGAAGGCTGGTTGAAAACCTTGTTTTAAAATATTGGGCAGGCGAGTCAAAACAAAGAAAAAGAAGGATTGGGAAGACAAAATCATAACGATTAAGAGCCAAGTCGGTAGGCTATCTCCTCCAACTCGAACCAGGGAAGCCAAGAGTAGAGAGAAAGGAGCACAGTAAATCCCTTCTTGTCCAAGCATGGCTAGTGGGAGTGGTTGCTTCTTTAAATCACTATAAATAAGCGGATAGAGATAGAAGGTCAAGAGAAATCCAAAACTCAAGGTCGCATAGGCAATTTCGATGATGCCTACAAGAGGATAGGTCAAGGCTGCCACTGCTATCCCCACATAAAGCACCGTCCAGCTAGGAGTGGCCTGAACCCTCTGACTTGGACAGGCAAACTTGATGGTAAAACCAGCAATCAAGGCCAAATCCAAGAGAAATGAAAACCACCAGAGCCCTTGCGCTACCAAAGGAAGATGAGAGAAGACGCGAAAAACATAGGTAGATAAAATCATCCCAGCCATGGGAAAGGTCGCCATTCCTGACAAAAGAGGAGGCTTGGTCAATTCTTGCTTGGTTTCCTTCCAATTAAAAAGATGCAAAATCAGAAAGTAAATCCATAAAATCAAACCTGACAGACTCAACAGATGGGATAGAACTGGCAACGTATCTAAAATAAGATTTCCAGCTCCTGCTAAACCTAGCAAACAACCAGAAAATACCAAGGGGAGTTTTTTCATCCTAACCTCCAATAATCATGTTAGTTTCAGTATATCATAAAAGTGCTTAAATGAGGACTTAATACTCATCGAAAATCTCTTCAAACCACCTCAGCTTCCATCTGCAACCTCAAAACACTGTTTTGAGCAACCTGCGACTAGCTTCCTCGTTTGTTCTTTGATTTTCATTGAGTATAAAAAACGAAGTCCGTTGATTTCAGACTTCATTTTTCTCAGATATGAATTAGGCATAAGGTTGCAATTCTGGGTTAATTGGGGTATTAGCTAGGTTGTTGGCATAGTTACAGAGGCTTGCTAGGCTGACACCAAGAACCACATCCAAGGCATTTTGTTGGGTGTAACCAGCTTCTAAAAACTCAGCTAAGGCTTCATCTCCTACACGACCCTTGGTATTGATAATTGCCAAGGTAAACTTAGCTAGGGTGTCCAATTTAGGATCTGTTTCAATTGGAGTACGATTGCGAAGGGCTTGAAGAAGGTCATCGTTCATCTGGATTTGTTTGATTGAAAAGGCTGTGTGACCTGCGACGCAGAAAGCACAACCATTGGTCACAGCTGCCGTGATTTGCACTACTTCACGCTCAACGGGTGTCAGGCTGTTGCGACGGTTGATAGCTCCGACAGTACGGTAAGCCTCTAAAGCAGTAGGTGCATTAGCCAAGAGACCGATTAGGTTAGGAATATAGCCATTGTTATCTTTTTCTACTGTTTCAAGAACTTCTTTCACTTCTGCTGGTGCTGATTCTACTGTATGGATTGTAAATGTTGTCATCATAAAACCTCTTTTCATTTTGTTGAAACCTAGTCTATCACAGATTCTATACCGTGTATAATATATATTTTAAATTGCACTGATAGAAATTTTTTATGAAAGCAAAAAATCACACGCAATGTGTGATTCCATTATTTATTAAAATACTTTTTAGTCTCAGCAATAACAACTGGTGACAAAACCAAGAGGGCAATCAAGTTTGGCAGAGCCATCAAAGCATTGACAATATCTGCGATAATCCAAACCATATCCAACTCGATAAATCCTCCCAACAAGACCATGAGTACAAAGACCACACGGTAAAGCCAGATAAAACGAACACCAAAGAGGAACTCGAAACAGCGTTCTCCATAGTAGTTCCAACCTAGAATCGTTGTAAAGGCAAAGAGTACAAGGAAAATGGTCAAGAGGGCAGGCCCAAAATGTGAAAAGACTGTTGAGAAAGCTGACTGAGTCAAAGCCACTCCATTCAAGTCACTATTCCATACTCCAGTCACCAAGATGGTCAAACCAGTTAGAGTACAGATGATGAGGGTATCAATAAAGGTTCCTGTCATGGAAATCAAACCTTGCTCTACTGGTTCATTTGTCTTAGCTGCAGCAGCTGCAATGGGAGCTGAACCCAGACCAGATTCGTTTGAAAAGACACCACGCGCCACACCATTTTGGATAGCCATCCGAATGCTAGCACCAGCAAATCCACCTACCGCAGCAACAGGACTAAAAGCTGATGTCAAGATTAAAGCGATTGTAGCAGGGATTTTCTCGATATTAAAGAAAATAACTGTAAGAGTTCCTAAAATATAGATGATAGCCATAAAAGGAACAACAGTAGTTGAAACCTTTGAAATGGACTTGAGTCCGCCAAAGACTGCAATCGCTACTAAGACAGACAAAACAAGAGCCGTGATAGCTGGCGAAATAGTCGTTGTATTTTGAATAGATTCTGTAATCGAGTTGACCTGTGTGAAGGTCCCGATTCCCAATAAAGCTACTAGCACACCTGCCAGGGCAAAGAAGATGGCAAGTAGTCTCCACTTTTCTCCCATACCCAAAAGTATATAGTACATGGGACCTCCTGCAACAGCACCATGGTCGTCCTTGGTGCGGTATTTGATAGCTAGTAGTCCTTCTGCATACTTGGTAGCCATCCCAAAGAAAGCCGCCATCCACATCCAAAAGAGGGCTCCTGGTCCACCGACTTTGATAGCCGTCGCCACCCCGATAATATTTCCCGTACCAACTGTTGCTGCCAGAGCTGTACACAAGGCCGCAAAACTGGATACATCCCCATGCCCCTTATCCTTGATAAAAATAAGTTGAAAGGCCTTAGGCAGACGCAAAACCTGTAAAAGCCCCAAACGAGCAGTTAGGTAAATTCCTGTTCCGACCAATAAAATCAAGAGGGGTGGGCCCCAAGCAAAAGCATCGATTGATTTAAGCAATTCTAACATTTCCTTCTCCTATCTTTTCAACCCCAAAAGAAAGAGCACATGCAAGATACATGTACTCTGGAATGCTTAGATAAATGCTAAAAAGCGGTCTATCCTAGCTCTGTCCTTTTACCTGAGAGTTTGAGCAGTTGCCTGCCTTGCCCCTTCGGTGCCTTTACGGTCTCTCCAGAGTTCCGTCCATTTACAGTCATGGAAAATCAAACGATTCCCCACTTCTATTAAACTTCATTCGGTGTTGGTATTTAATTGATTCTTATTTTACAAAAAATGTTGGCTTTTGTCAATGGATTTTGGGAAAATCTTATTTGACTCAGTTAACGGTAACTTCTCAAAGTAACTTCCACTTGCCTAACCAAAGTGGAAATTAGTCTAA
>CAUUIG010000083.1:0-7678 GCA_963545095.1 uncultured Streptococcus sp. | reverse complement strand
TAAAATTTTTTATTCAAATCTTGAATTGTCATCGAAACATCTTGAATTGTAAAAACTTTCTTCTTACCAACATAACGAATACTATTCAGAGATCAAAAATAATATATATTATCACGATCACGATTTTTTTGAAAAATTGTTAATGAGCTTACCATTCTTGTCTTCAATAAAAAATCAGTATTTGAAGAAAACTAGGAAGCTAGTCACAGACGGTACTGCTTTACGGCGAGATTGTGTTACAGTAGTTTGAAGAATATTTCTTGGGTTCAAACTAAAATACCATAGTATATGAGGTGTCCTATATGAATAAGAAATCTTTTTTTATCATCTGTTCTACGTTGATTATAGCATCGAATCTTCTCATGATTTCCGTGGTGAACAAGGGAGAAGAAACGGGGAGCAACCTGTTTGTGATTGCTATAGCCTGTGTTTTGCTACCAGCCTTTTTATATGCAGTTGAAAACCAACTGACTTCATTGGTAAATGTAGAATCAATACTCCTGGTTCAGTTGACAGTTATATCTCTACTCCGTCTTATCAACAGAATATGGAGTACGCCTGAAATTCTCAACATTATCATTACCCTCCTATTTTTGGCAAGTGGGACAGCTGGTATCCTTGTTGCGATCATGAGAATCTATCAGAATAGACAGAAATAACGTTTAAGACCTCTTAATACTATATACTTGTTCGGTATCGTATTGAACCATAATATACAGGTGTTGTTATGAATTGTTTTAGCTGATTTAAAGATACCAAGACTAAAAAACTATGTTTAAGTTAGAATTTTAAAAATTCAATTTTTGGCCGCCTAATCTTTCTTCCAATAGTCATCAAACAAGTCTTTTATTTCATACGAAGTAGTTTCTATAGGACAAGTGTATTTTTCCTACTTGCTTTTTAATTTCTTTTTTACAATTCAAGATGTTTCGATGACAATTCAAGATTTGAATAAAAAATTTTAAAAAACAATGCTATACTAAACTTGTCAAAACTTGTCAAAGTTGCAACAGGACAAAAATCTATGTTCAGAGGTGAGTGTCGTTAAAAATAAGATTTATTATGTATCAAATATTTTTTATGGTGTATTACTATTTTCTATTGGATTAAAAACAAAAGTATTTGTCTTTACCAGCTTAGCTTCAATAACTACGATAACTCTATCCATAATAGGACTTTTTAAAATTAAACGCAAGAACAAGGAGTAAATATGTTAGAATTAAATTTCAATAAATTAGAAGAAATTTCCGGTGGAGGAAATGTGAATGACTGTGTAAACGGAATTGTCGCTTCAGCATTAGTAATTGGACTTGCTGCTACAGGTCCAACAGGGTGGTTAGCACTGCTGCGCTAGGTGGAGCAGCTGGTACTGCTGGCTTCGCTACAGGTTGGTCATGTACTTCACTCTATTATAAAGGTAATTAGGAGGAACTATAATGTTAATGGAAATTAATGAAAACTTTCTTGAAGAAGTTGTCGGTGGAGGAAATGTATCCGACTGCATGCTATCAGCGAGTGGTGCGCTAGGTACGATAGCTGGCGTAGGAGCAATAACAGGTCCCATTGGCTGGGGTGTCGCGCTAGTTTCTGCAGCAGGCCTTGGCTTCCTAACGGGATATAATTGCACTGCTTTATATTTAAACGGAAATTAAAGATACATATGATTTAGAAAATTATATAAGCCCAAATTACCAGCCAGCGCCTAAAGACGCTGGCTTTCACTTTGTTCAAGCCTTATTGCTCTTGACTCGTCACTTGCCTCTCAAAGAGGCTTTAGTATTACTTACCACTATCCCTAAAGGGATCCTCATATTCTTTTACACTCAATTTATCTAGTGCTATATCATGCTTTACTCGTTCTCAAATTTTCATACTCGTGAAGAAATCATCCACTGGATAATTTCTTTAATCTTGACTACATTTCTTAATTGTAGCTTCATTTACTTCCCTATAATCGGATTTCACACACCTAATTTTTCATTTCATATCACCTGAAATACTTAAAAAATCTAGACAAAAAAGCTTGAATATAAGGAAAAACGCATAATATCAGTACACAAAAACCTTTACATTGCGTTTTATTGTTGCAATATTTTCTTCATTTTCTACCCAACTTTTTTACCATTCAGGAAGTTTCAATGACTATTCAAGATTTCATAAAATATGAACTTATTTTTATGGCATAATATACCTATCTACTATATGAAAATGAAAGGAATTGCCAATGACTTCTTATAAACGTACATTTGTTCCTCAAATAGATGCTAGAGACTGCGGTGTTGCTGCCTTAGCCTCGATTGCTAAATTCTATGGTTCAGATTTTTCTCTAGCTCACTTGAGAGAACTTGCAAAGACCAATAAAGAAGGAACGACTGCTCTTGGCATTGTAAAAGCCGCTGATGAAATGGGCTTTGAAACAAGACCTGTTCAAGCAGATAAAACGCTCTTTGACATGAGTGATGTCCCCTATCCATTTATCGTTCACGTTAACAAAGAAGGAAAACTCCAACATTACTATGTTGTCTATCAAACAAAGAAAGACTATCTGGTTATTGGTGATCCTGACCCTTCTGTAAAAATCACTAAAATGTCAAAAGAACGCTTTTTCTCTGAATGGACTGGAGTAGCTATTTTTCTAGCTCCCAAACCTAGCTATCAACCCCATAAAGATAAAAAGAATGGGCTACTAAGCTTCCTTCCTCTGATTTTCAAACAAAAATCTCTCATTGCTTACATTGTTCTCTCAAGCTTATTGGTCACTATTATCAATATCGGTGGTTCTTATTATCTCCAAGGAATCTTGGATGAATACATTCCAAATCAGATGAAATCAACTTTAGGAATCATCTCAGTTGGTCTGGTTATCACCTATATCCTCCAACAAGTCATGAGCTTCTCCAGAGATTATCTCCTAACTGTTCTGAGTCAGAGATTAAGCATTGATGTGATTTTATCCTATATTCGCCATATTTTTGAACTTCCTATGTCTTTCTTTGCGACACGTCGTACAGGAGAAATCATTTCACGGTTCACAGATGCTAACTCTATTATAGATGCCTTGGCTTCTACCATTCTTTCTCTTTTTCTGGATGTTTCCATTCTGATTCTTGTAGGGGGCGTCTTACTGGCACAAAACCCTAATCTCTTCCTTCTTTCTCTTATTTCCATTCCTATATACATGTTCATCATCTTTTCCTTTATGAAGCCTTTCGAAAAAATGAACCATGATGTCATGCAAAGTAATTCTATGGTTAGCTCTGCCATTATCGAAGATATCAACGGGATTGAAACTATCAAGTCGCTCACGAGTGAAGAAAATCGCTATCAAAATATAGACAGCGAATTTGTAGATTATTTGGAAAAATCCTTTAAGCTCAGTAAGTATTCTATTTTACAAACGAGTTTAAAGCAGGGAACAAAATTAGTTCTGAATATCCTTATCCTATGGTTTGGCGCTCAATTAGTCATGTCGAGTAAAATTTCTATTGGTCAGCTGATTACCTTTAACACACTTCTTTCTTACTTTACAACTCCTATGGAAAATATTATCAATCTCCAAACCAAACTCCAATCTGCGAAGGTCGCTAATAACCGTTTGAACGAAGTCTATCTAGTCGAATCTGAATTCCAAGCCCCAGAAAACCCTGTTCATTCATATTTTTTGATGGGCGATATTGAATTTGATGACCTTTCTTATAAGTATGGTTTTGGACGAGATACCTTAACAGATATTAATCTCACGATTAAACAAGGAGATAAGGTTAGCCTAGTTGGAGTTAGTGGTTCTGGTAAAACAACTTTAGCCAAAATGATTGTCAATTTCTTTGAACCCTACAAAGGACATATTTCCATCAATCATCAGGATATTAAAAACATTGATAAGAAAGTCTTGCGCCGTCATATTAATTACCTACCCCAACAAGCCTATATCTTTAATGGCTCTATCTTGGAAAATTTAACCTTAGGTGGTAATCATATGATTAGCCAAGAAGATATTCTAAGAGCTTGTGAATTAGCTGAAATCCGTCAAGACATTGAAAGAATGCCTATGGGCTATCAAACTCAGCTCTCTGATGGAGCTGGTCTATCAGGAGGACAAAAGCAACGAATCGCTCTCGCTCGTGCTCTTTTAACTAAATCTCCTGTTTTAATACTAGATGAAGCTACTAGCGGTCTTGATGTCTTGACTGAGAAAAAGGTTATAGATAATCTTATGTCCCTAACTGATAAAACCATTCTCTTTGTAGCCCATCGTCTCAGTATAGCCGAACGAACCAACCGTGTCATTGTTCTTGACCAAGGGAAAATCATTGAAGTTGGTAGTCACCAAGAGTTAATGCAGGCGCAAGGCTTCTACCACCATCTATTCAACAAATAAGGAGAATGTCATGAATTCTAATCTTTTTAGAAGCGTCGAGTTTTATCAGAGACGTTACCATAACTATGCGACAGTGTTAATTATACCTCTGTCATTACTATTTACTTTCATCTTGATTTTCTCCCTTGTTGCCACAAAAGAAATTACTGTTACTTCCCAAGGAGAAATCGCCCCTACAAGTGTCATTGCATCCATTCAGTCGACCAGTGATAATCCTATCCTTGCTAATCATTTAGTGGCAAATCAAGTAGTTGAAAAAGGTGACTTACTCATCAAATACTCTGAAACAATGGAAGAAAGTCAGAAAACTGCCTTAGAAACTCAATTACACAGACTTGAGAAGCAAAAAGAAGGACTTGGAATTTTGAAACAAAGCTTAGAAAAAGCGACTGATCTTTTTTCTGGCGAGGATGAGTTTGGCTACCATAATACCTTTATGAATTTTACTAAACAATCTCATGATATTGAGCTAGGTATCTCAAAGACTAACACTGAGGTTTCAAATCAAGCTAATCTTGCCAATAGCAGTTCATCAGCCATCGAACAAGAAATTACAAAAGTTCAACAACAAATTGGAGAATATCAAGAGCTGAGAGATGCTATCATAAATAACAGAGCACGCTTACCAACTGGCAATCCACACCAGTCAATTTTGAATCGTTATCTTGTAGCCTCACAAGGACAAACACAGGGAACTGCAGATGAGCCATTTTTATCTCAAATTAATCAAAGTATTGCAGGTCTTGAATCATCTATCACAAGCCTCAAAATTCAGCAAGCTGGTATCGGAAGTGTAGCAACTTATGATAATAGTTTAGCAACCAAAATTGAAGTACTCCGCACTCAGTTTTTACAGACAGCTTCTCAGCAACAACTAACCGTGGAGAATCAATTAACAGAATTAAAAGTACAACTAGATCAAGCGACACAGCGCTTAGAAAACAATACTTTAACCGCTCCAAGTAAAGGTATCGTTCATCTGAACAGCGAATTTGAAGGTAAAAATAGAATTCCAACTGGTACAGAAATTGCTCAAATATTCCCTGTCATCACAGATACAAGAGAAGTACTAATCACTTACTACGTATCTTCTGACTATCTACCTCTACTAGATAAAGGACAAACTGTAAGATTAAAACTGGAGAAGATTGGAAATCACGGCATTACCATCATCGGCCAACTTCAGAGCATTGATCAAACTCCTACCAGAACAGAGCAAGGAAATCTCTTTAAAGTAACCGCTCTTGCAAAACTATCTAATGAGGATAGTAAACTCATCCAATACGGCTTACAAGGTCGCGTCACTAGTGTAACTGCAAAGAAAACATATTTTGATTATTTCAAAGATAAAATGTTAACCCATTCTGATTAATTTTCAGATAACACTCTATAACTATTTATTATCTTATCAAAAAGGAGAATCATAACATGGATAAGAAGCAAAACCTAACTTCATTTCAAGAACTAACAACTACCGAACTCAACCAAATTACAGGTGGAGGATGGTGGGAAGATTTCTTACATGAAATAAATTTAGGTAAATTTAAAAACACAAAAGCACTTGAACTACCTATTCAGCTATAAAAAATAAGACCGAGAAACAAGAACTCTCGGTCTTATTTTTTATCATTCTGTATGTATCACAGTAAGTACCTGACGAAAGACTTGATTTTGGCAGGTAGTATTGAGACTGGTATTGGGATGACTTTCCACAAGCTTCATAACGGTATAGAGACCAACTCCTCTCTCTTCCCCTTTAGAACTGGCTCCAAAGGAGAAGATTTCAGAAATATCGATGCTCCCTTCCCTGATGGAGTTTTCAATGATAAAGGTCTCTTGTGCTCCATTTTTTAAAAAGGCGATTGAAACATGAGGTTGACTAGCTTCCACACTAGCTTCAATAGCATTGTCACAAAGGATAGACACAATGGTTAGAAAATCAAGCAGGCTCATCCCCTCGACCTGAATCTCCTCAGGAACTTCGATATTAAAGATAATCTTTTTATCTCTGGCTTTTAGAAATTTCCCTGCTAGAAGACTTTTGAGGCCTTTATCACGAATATTCACCAATCGTCCAAGCTCATATTTATTGTCCTGCAATTTTTCACTGGAATCCTTTAAGACGGAGTCGTAGACCTCTTTTATCTGCTCCATATCCTCCTCTTCGATGCCCAGACGTAAGCTGGTCAAGAGGTTAGTGTAGTCATGGCGAAATCTCCGGACTTCCTTGTAAAGTTCCTCTATATGCCGACTATAACGTTCCATATCTCTGTAACGCAAGACCTGCTCTTGGTCCAATCTCTCATGGAGTTTTTCCTTCAAATAGGCATCCAATTTCTTGATACCCCCCAGAAAAAAGAGCAAGTAAAAGACTAGGATCAGATGGCGAACAGTCTTTGATTGAATACCTTGTTCATATTCAAAGTAAGACAGACTTTGTATCACCAAATAGTAAGCCCCCATTATCCAGTTAATCTTAGTCAGGGACTTTTGAAAAGCTTTATCTAGAATCTCCTTTCTCAAGTTAGTGAAATCATAGTCTAACCATTTCAAAAAGACTAAAACTATGAAGCAAACGAATATCGTCATCAATAAAAAGATAGGATTGCTATCTTTATCTACAATTTCTTGTCCCAAAAATGGAAGCACAAAATAGGAGACCCCTCTATAAAAGAGATTCACCAATATCATTGGAAAGAGACCATAAAAGAAGAGGAGTTTTTTAGGAAGCCCTCTTAACAATAAGAAAGACAAGCCGATGCCGTACAAGGGTTCCGTAAAATAAGATAGGTAAGTATTTCCTACTATATAGTTAATCGTTACAAAAACGACTGCTAAAAGTAACTTAAAAAGAATAGCTTTAAAAAATCTCTCCAGAGTTAGAACAATTCCATCCACCTTAAAAAATATAAACAATTCCAATCCAACTATCAAAAATGTATATACTATCTTCCAAACTATTTCCATTACATTACCTCACTTAGTGTAAGTTATTGATAGCTTCAGACACTTCCCTGACCTTATAACGCGCAATCATACAGCTTCCACCATTGGGAAAGAAAAGCAGTTTTTCTTTCTTATCCAAATGCACCACATTTGCAGGATTGATGAGAAAAGAGCGATGGCACTGCAAGAGACGAGGCTCCTGCTTGAAAACCTCCTCTAAACTCGCTGTAAACTCCAGCCTGTCTGTCTTGGTATAGAGAATGACACGATGTGCTCTGGGAGACGTTTCGAGATAGTAAACCTCTTTAAAAGGATACTGGAATTGGGCAAATTTTGATTTAAAGTAAAAGCAAT
>CAUUIG010000082.1:0-7772 GCA_963545095.1 uncultured Streptococcus sp. | reverse complement strand
CTGAGGACTTGGATGAACGCATGTCATCAAGCCGCAATATCTTGGCCAAAGACCGCTTTGACCAACCAGTCTTCCTCTTTGAAAATGACTTTGCCCTCCGTTGGTTTGCGGACAAGTATCCAGATGTAGAGTTGGAGGAAAAAATGTGATTCAGTACCAACAATTGGAACTAAAGTTCCTAATTGTTGGACGCTAGTCGCTATTTGGCGAACTAGCTAACTGCCTCACTAACTACGTTTGGCAAATGGAATCGATTTGCCAAACTTCGTGTCGTAGTGTAACAATCGCCTTACCTAAACGCTTCACGAGGCAAAGTCCACGAATGGTATCGATTCGTGGATTTTTCCGTCGTAACTGGTAGGAAGTAGCCTAGCTAACTACCTTACTAACTACGTTTTGTAAATGGAATCGATTTGCTAAACTCCGTGTCGTAGTTCAGTAAATTTATTTGATTGTGTAACAATCTAAGTAACTAATGAGCTTGAGAAAAAAGTTTCTAGTAAGTCCATGTTCAAGCACCTCCTAGAATTTTATTAACTCGGACGGCTTGCTGCAGACACCTTTATCATCAGTGACTCATCAGAGTCTATTAAATTATATCATAAACTACTTCAGTCCCGAAAAATCACTCACAATTGTCATTTAACTTTAGATATTTTAAGATTTTTATGGTAAAATGTAAGCGTAAACATAAATGCAAGAAACTCTCTAAATATTCTATGCTTTTAAAAAGATAGGAGGAGTAAATCATGAAAAAGAATTTTATGATTTTCTTAACAGCAGTTGCTAGTTTATTGTTTTTAACAACATTTTCAACTACAAAGGCAGATGAAAATATTGACAATAACGGTAGTTATGAAACAAGAACATCTTTAGTAATGAAAGTTGGGGATTCTGCTACACAAGTATTTACAGATAATTCTGGGCAAGAAAATGTAATTACCGTTACAAAGGTTGCTGACAGACCTCGAACCAGTTTTAGACGTGCATGGGTACAAGTTGATAGTGAAAAAGCTAGTAACGGAACTTATCATATAAGTTACAAACGCGGGATATTTAACTGTGGCTTCTATATCACAATAGATACTCGTAACATTACCAGCGCATATGATTTATGGTATTTCCATCTAGTAGGCACAAACTCCGCAAATTTAGTGCATGAAAGTAATAGGAGAGCAACAGCATATTTCACATTTCAACTCAGTGTTCCTTGGATTAACGGCCCAACTTGGAACGGAGCTCTTCGAGCAGAGCTCGACGCAGACTATCTAGTTACACTGGTGATGTAAAATGGGAATGTTTGGTTTGATGACAGTCGCTCTTACTATAACTCTCTTTCTAATCATCATTTTTTTAATAGTAAAAAATCTTAAGAAATAAACAATTTAAAATATTTAGAGAGCAGATAAAAGACACCAAAATTAAATAATTTGGTGTCTTTTATTATGAAATATCCGCCCCTCTCCTTTATTTCACAAAAAGTCCGAAAAACTCCAATTTTTCGGAAAGATACTTTCCTAAAAGAAAGTATCTAAAAAACGCCCAAAACCCTTGCGCCTGTAGGAGTTTCTAGTGATGTGTTGTACGCAAAAAAGTCTGAAAAGCTCTCAGAATCGTTGTCTCAGCATCAAATAAACGTAATTTTTGTATGATTAAAACATTTTTCGCCCTTTTTTCTTTACAACAATAATATGATTTGATATAATGTAAGCGTACACATCGGAGGTCGATTCAATAAAGAAATCATAATGTAGTTTTCAATTTTAATTTGTTTATAGAAAGGAGAATTCTTATGAATAAACAAATAAAAACTTCAGCCCTTTTAGGGGTATGTATTGTTTCTTTAGGGGTTATTGCTCCTGTTTTAGGAGCGAATCCAGTTGTTGCTGACTCCGTCACAGAGACAACAGTGCAAGGAAATCTTAATAAGATTGATGTTGTTGAAACTCTCTCTGATAATGGCTATCTAGACGTGGATCCTGATGCTAAAAAAGTTACCATTACTGAAAAATATAAGCAGGAGATATTAGCTAACACTGACACTGACTTATATAATGTTATTTTTACCGAAAACTCAATTACAATAGTTCCTAAATATTCTTTCAGAAGCTTCTCAGGATATAATTCAATCGTTTTTACTTGGAAAGGATATGATCTTTATTTAGATAGCACTACTGCCAATGAAATAGCTGCTGGATTTGCTGGAGGAGTTGCTCTTTCTGCTTTAATTCCTGAACCAGCCGTATCCAAAATTGTAGCTGCTAGTTTAGGGACTGTTGCCTCTTTAATTCTTTATAATAATGCTGCCGGACGAGGGGTTATCGTTGCTTTTGTAGGACTGTATCCAAATGGAACTCCACACTGGATAACTTCTCAATGATATATACAAAATTGGTGTTGTTTATTACCTTTCTTGTAATAAGCTTGTTACCTGATAAGATTTTTGGAAAAAATAAAAAAATTTGGAAAATAGTTCTTGCAATATTGACGGCGGCGGCAGCATTGTCATTTATGTACTAAGTTATTTTAAGAATGTAGGGTTTATTTCCCTACATTCTTTTTAGTTTTATCTGTTTTCTAAATTCTATTTATCCAAGCGCTTCAAAAGCTCTTGTTTTTTATCCTCAAGCTCAGCTCTCCTTTGCTCGATTTCTTCACGTTTTTGGGCGATTTCTGCTTGCGCTTCGGGAGTTTCCAAAGTGCCTTGTGACTTGTGAAATTCTACTAGCATATCAACGATTTTTGGGTCTAATTCGTTGACATAATCAGGATTTGACCATTTCGGCACGTTGCTTGCAGGTGCTTGCTTTTTGCCGCCTTTTTTGGGCGTTTTGGCTTGTTGTTCAGCTTTCTGACTGTAGTTGACCTCGTGGAATTTTCGTGCGTTTTATTTTACCTCATTATTCTGTAATTAAGTTTTGTTCAGCCTATAGCTGCTCCACTAGTAAAGTTTTACGAATGCTATTGTCTGTGGGCTTTTTCATTGTAAGTCTCAGAAAGTTAAGGTGGCTAATAGTCTGATTTTGCTTGGGAAACTCAAAGAGTAAACTAGAAATTTAGCCATAGATAGCTCAAGATATTGATTTGATATTGAAGTTAATGACAAGTTCGCAGATAGATTTAGCATAAAGCGAGGATAACTACTGTTGCGTTTTGAGTTTTTGAAGACTATTATTGTTGGTTTCTATATAAGTAGAATTATTAAACTCTATCTTCTATTTAGAAAAAAATGTGTTGTTTGATTGGATATGTCGTAGAAGATTGTTTATTAATTAGATAATTAAAAATTTTAAAATTTCAGTTGAATTGAATATATTTGTAAAAAAATTAAAAATAAGTAAGGAGTTTTATTTCTGGGAATAGATTATTAGGAGTATAAGTTAGCAGATCGACTTAATATATATATATATTAAAATAGATGTTTGTTTATTCATTTCGGACTGGTAATTGATGTACATATCATATTGACCTTAGTTCAGAATTAAAGTATACTAAACAAGTATGATTAAACTTGGCAATAGTTTACACTTTTATCTGGAAAAGGAGTAGAAAATGTTTTTTAGACGTCAGAATGGTAGGTTCAGAGAAACAGACCGTGTGACACGTTATAAGTTAATTAAATCAGGAAAGCATTGGTTGAGAGCTTCAACCTCTCTTTTTGGCTTGTTCAAGGTCATGAGGGGCGGTGTTGATACGACTCAAGTTATGACTGAAGTGGTAGAAGATAAAGTTAACCATTCAATTACAGGGTTAGATATTATCCGAGGAGTCGTGACCACAGGAGCCGTTTTAGGTGGTGCTGTTGCTACGCAAACCAAAGTGTTTGCAAATGAAGCAGTAGCTTTGGAAAAAACACTAGATAAATCGGATGTTTTAGTAGCAAACGATACGGTAGTTTTAGGTACGACAAATGCAAGCAATTCAGAGAGTTCTAGTTCTTTGAGTGAAAGCGCTTCGAAGTCGGAATCGGTGTCTAATAGCACCTCAGCTAGTCTTTCAGCTAGTACATCAGCTAGTCTTTCTGCAAGTACTTCAACTAGTGAGTCGGTCAGTGCTTCTACTAGTACTAGTCAATCAAAAAGTGAGTCAGAAAGTTTTTCTGTAGCGTCAAGTTTATCAGTTGAACAGAGCACATCTGTAGCAACAACTGAACAGCCTTCCTCACCTTCAAAAGAATCAACTAATCTTAAAATTGATTCTGCTGTACTGAAGGCTACTGAGATTGATGGAAAGGCTGGTGCGAATGTTGCTAAAGCAACTTCTGACACAACGAGTTTAGTAGGAGTGACTGCAGGAGCCATAGCAACAACAGAAGTTTCAGCTAAACAACAAGATGAAAATCGTAAGAAGTTAACCAAACTTTCAGCTGAAATGGGTGAGTACCTAGCAAAAGCTGTAGGATTGCCGAATGCGGACTCTGCTATTACCAAAGTGAATGTTGCTGTTACGGAGATTGAAAAAGCCTTGGCAGACCCGACTAGTGATTTGACATCAGTAGTACAAAAAGCGACTCTAGCTCGTAATTCTATTGTCAATGCTGTTTTAGGTGCACATTCAGGTCAACGTGATAGTCGTAACGGACAAGCGCTAGAGAGAGGAGCGTCTCCTAGAGCATCATTCTCTAGTCATGGAACGACAGCTTCAATTGAGTCTGGTAGATATGATAGAAATAGTAATGAAGTTGTTTGGCGTATCAATATGCACGCGAACAATGCCTTGCATCATGTAGGGCTGATTGCGGATGTGGATCCTAATACAACTATTACTCGTGTGACCTTTAATGGACAAGAAATGGAGAAACGTGGTGGCTCAGGAAATGAGTATGTTTATGATATACGCCATGATAAACAAAGAAACCTAGAAGCAACGCTTGAAGTTTATGCCACTGTAAATAATCAGTCGCGAACTGCAACATTGGATGCAAGAGTTGGTACAAGTAGCCAGCCAGTTACAAGTGCGGATACTTCTGGGAACTATACTTCTTCTATGCATCATGAAGTAGCTACTAGAGTGTCGCATCCACCACGTATGAGTAGAAGTATAGCAGTTCCTAATCGTGCAGCAGGTCAGAGCCGTGCAGCCTCTAATCCGCCTACGATTACGATGCCATCTGATGTTACTTTTTATAATGATGATGCCATCACGAATTTTCAGATACGATTACGTGATGATAGAGGGATGGATAGGGTCAGTCCTTCTCAATCAAATGCTATCATTACAGGTGTAACTTCCCCAAACTATCCTGCTACTAGTAGAAGAGGACCAGGGGATTTGTGGACCTATGACTATAGAGGAAATCGAACAGGATATCAAACATCCCGCAATATTGATATAACAGGGACAGTTGGTCGTAAAGGTACTGCTTGGGAGCCGTATAAACCAGGTACCTATCCTCTTGAATATACAGTTAGAGATATTGATGGTCAGACTGCTACAGCCCGTACCAATTTCCATGTCAAAGGATTTAATGAGCGACAAGACCCTGCGAAAGGTACTAAAGTCGTAGTTAATGACAAGGCAAATCTAAGTCCAAAAGAAAGAGAACAAGTCTTGGCTAATTTTAAAACAGCCAATGCAAGCATTCTTTCAAGTACAGACTACAAAAAAGGAACTGAAGAGGGTTCAATCAGTCTAGCTAATAATGGGGATGTCACTATTACTTATCGTGATAGAACATCGGATACAGTGACAGATAATGTTAAGTATGGTGTGGAGAAAACGACTGACACATTCTATGCAGTAAGTAATGAGTCTCTGTCTAATATAAATCCAAGAAGTCTTGTGCGTCCAGTTGGCGGAGCTTCTGACTTCCCTAGTGGGACAAGATTTGCATGGAAACAAGGGCAAGCTCCTACAATGACAGCGATGGGGGACAGAGAGAACCCTAGAACTGCAATCTTAACGGTAACTCATCCAGATAATACTACTACGGATTTAACATATAATTACAGAGTCTATCAAAAGATAGAGACTAAAACCAAGAATGGAGTTACTGGTCAGTTTTATGCCTTTAAAGCAGCTTCAGGTGATCGAACTGTTGGCAGTAGCTATGCTAATAATATAGGTGGAGATTCATATCTTTATATCAATAGTCCATCTCTTCCTTCGGGGACTACATTTGCTTATGAATATCGTCTGAATAATAATGCAAGTGCACCACTAAATAATCGAACTGGGTCACCTAAATTTAGTGATGTCTGGCATACAACTGACTCTGCAGCTACGACACACCGTACAACCTATACTGCAAAAGCAACTTATCCAACAGGACGCTTTGGAACTCCGTCTGCACAAGATCGTGCTTTGACAAGTGAGACAAGCTTTACTTATACAGTAGTGGATCCAGTAGCTAAACAAGAATATACTACAAAAGTTGGGGATACAACTCCGCTAAATGATATTATTGCCAATCCTGGCAATGCACTTAAAAATTCTGATTCTAGAGTGGCGATTCCTACTGGAACAACTTATGAATGGGTATCCAGACCTGATGCTTCAGCTCCAGGTATCTATAAGAAAGAAGTTAAAGTTACTTTACCACAAGGTTCTGCAGATAAAGCAGGCAACAGTACAAATGTTCCTGTAACTATCAAAGTTAGACCGAACCCACCACGAATCGCAGATAGTCAAGTGAAGCTACAAGGAGGTCTGCCAAATCGTAGTATTACAGTGACAGATGTAATACCAGGAGCAACAGTCACTTTAACCATTGGTACCGAAACCTTTACTAAAAAGTCTACTGGAGCAAGTGTGACGTTTGAACCGTCTGAGTTGAAACGGGTTACTGATACCAATAATGGTTTGTTGCCTACAGGAAATGTAACGGTTAAACAAGAAATGGTTGTTAGGGATCCAAATGGTAGCAATGTAACTCTTCAATCTGACACATCTTCTAATATAATTACTAAAGAAAATGTATCTCCAAACCCTGAATTTGAAATCTATGTCAAGAATAATGGTAAGTGGGAAAAACTTTCTCCGAAAAATAATGTCCGTCCTGGTACGAGTGGATACGAGATTTTTGCAGGAGACGAAGTTAAGGTTGTCTTAAAAGGTTCAGATAATAGTGGTAAACTTAGAGATTTGAAACTTTACGATGGTACATCAGATAAAGATAGAATATTCTCAGGTGACTATTCTTCGAATGATAGTGCACCAGGATTCAAGAATAAACCAACGAATGCTCCTGCTACTTTAGAGTATACAGCTACTTATAATCCTAATCAGCCACATGCAGATGGAAATAGATGGACACTTGGTGTAAAAGCTGTGGACTTGTCTAATAATGAATCGAGAACTCCAACAGTAGTTGTCGCCCAAGGGAAGTTGAATGAGAAATTCCCTGGTAAGAAGCCGTCAGTAGTCTTCCAGGTTAAACATCCAAACGCTCTGAGTCAGCGTGAGAAAGATGAAATCTTAGCTGCTGTGAAAACAGCGAATCCAGAGACTGCAAACCGTATCAGAAGTTATTCTATTGCAGAGAATGGAACGGTAACCATTACTTATAAAGATGGAACGGTAAATACGGTAACGCCAAATATATCTGACTCAGATTATCGTGCATCAGTGTCAGCAAGCACAAGTGCGTCAGTATCAGCGTCAACCAGTGCCAGCCAATCAGCCAGCACCTCAGCTAGCCAGTCAGCATCGACAAGTGCAAGTCAATCAGCCAGCACGAGCGCGTCTAAGTCCGCATCGACCAGCGCAAGTCAATCAGCCAGCACGAGCGCGTCTAAGTCCGCATCGACCAGCGCAAGTCAATCAGCCAGCAC
>CAUUIG010000081.1:0-8031 GCA_963545095.1 uncultured Streptococcus sp. | reverse complement strand
TTTGTTTAATATGTTTTAAAACATCAATTTTAAATTGATCTTTTTTATTCGTAGGTAGCGCTTCTTCTTTTGCTATTTCAGCTTGAATTTTATCAATATTTGCTTGCAATTGTGGAATAGCTGCATCTCGAATACCTTTATATTTTTCTGCTTCCGACGCAGCATTTGCAGCTGTAGTATCCACCGTAGTATCTACTGTTCTAAACCCACTTTCTCCATTACTTGGGATAGCTTGTCCATTTCTAGGATTTTGGTTTTTGTTTACTTTTGTTGCTTCTGATTTGATACTGTTTAAAATGAAAAGGCTACTTGAAAGTTGTTTAGCCAATGCATTAACTTTTGCCTGTGTTTTTGCGTCATCATTTAAAAGATCTTTTGCTTTATTAACCAAATTTTTAGCATCATCAATGACTGATTTTGTTTTCTTGTCTTCAGTTAATTGATTCAATCTACCTTCAACTTTAGCAACTAAATCTTCTAACGATGCGGTATTAATAGCTACTTTTTCTGTCACTCCATTTGGAGTTTCAACTGCACTGGCTTGTTTGTCAGTAGTAGACTCTTTTACAGAAGTATTATTTTGTCCATCGGGCTCTTTAGCAGTAGCAGATGCTTGTCCAGCAACTTCCTTAGAGGGTTCCGAGGACTTCTCATTTACATTTTGAGGATTTTGAACTTCTGTAGGTTCTGAATTAGTTACTTGTTCAGCCGCTTGGACGCTTCCTCCACCAAGGAAAAACAATCCAGTAGCTACAGCCACACTAGCCGCACCGAAACTAACCTTACGAATACTGTAACGTGTGAATTTCTCCACTTGCGATTGGCGAACATGACGCCCTTTGGGTTTAAACATTCCCTTACTCCTTTTTCTGATAACCATCAGTTAATATATTTAGGAAGACTAGATAAAAAGCCCCCCCTAAAATATATAGGCATATTTTAAAGGGTTACAACTTATTATACTCTTTTTATGTCTATAAATCAAACATTTTGAGCTATACTCGCCAAAGTAATTTCACAAACTCCTATTTATGGTAAGCCCTTACAAAAATAGAAATTATATTACTTTAGAGATTTTCTATATTATTTGATTGTTCATGTAATTTGATTATAAAAAGGAATTTTCTGATATTTTTTATTATTTCTTCATTGACTTTTAGCTATAGATAAGGGATTACAGAATGAAGCTAGATGCACATGATCTGCCCAAAATAGTTAAAAAATTTAGAAGTTACTCCTACTTTATAAAATAAAGTCTATAAAAAAACAAAGCCCAGTTTAAAAGACAAAACTAGGCTTCTTATCTATTTTCCTTCTTTCACTTCTTTGGTTGCCACATCTTCTCCAAACCATTTTTGGCTGATTTCCTGGAACTTCCCTTCTTGATGTAGTTCAACAAAGGCTTGATTTAAAGCTTGCAGTAATTTTTTGTCAGCAGGTCTGACTCCGACAGCAAAAGATTCACTTTCAAATCCAGCTGAAAAGACATTATAGTCATTTAATATCCCCTCAGACTGGAGATAGTAATTAGCATACACTCGGTCAATCAATAAGGCATCAATACGGTCATTTTTCAAGTCAATCAAGGCTTCATTGAAACTCTGGTACTGATTGGCCTTCTGGTCTTTGACACGATTTTTCAGTAAATCTGGCTGGGCTTCAAAGTCTAAATAACCAGAGGAACCTGCTTGGGCTCCCAAGGTCTTATCCTTCATATCCTCTACTGAACGAATTTGCTGGCTTTTCTTCGCCACTAGAACTTGCTGATTTTCCATATATGGAATGCTAAAGGCAACCTTTTCTCGGCGTTCATCAGTGGCAGAATAGCCATTCCAGATAGCGTCTATGGTTCCATTTTGCAGTTCCGTCTCCTTCATATCCCAGTCGATTGGTTGAAATTGAACCTTAAAACCTAATTTTTCAGAGACAGCTTGTGCTAAGTCAATATCAAAGCCTGTATATTGGCCATTCTTTTCTTCAAAACCCATGGGTACAAAGGTATTATCAAAACCAATAGTAATGGTACCCTGCTCTTGATACTTATCCCAGTTATCCTGCTTTGGATCACTAGCCTTCTGAGTACATGCAGTTAAAAAGAGAGTCAGGAGAGAAACCAATACTAAAGCAATTTTCTTATTAGTCATCGGCACCTCCTACTTGGGCTCAACCTTGAGAATCTGATCTGCGATATTTTCAGCGAACTGTAAGTCGTGGGTAACGACAATCTGGGTCATGCCAAGTTCCCTATTTTGCAGGATTAGTTTTTCCACCTCCAAGCGTAATTCTGGATCTAGGGCAGAAGTTGGTTCATCGTAGCCAATGATTTCTGGGTCAATCATCATAGCACGCGCCAAGGCCACCCGCTGCTTTTGCCCACCAGATAGTGAAAATGGATAGGCATCTGCGTGCCCTGCTAGTCCTAACTGTTCCAAAAGCCCTCGCGCCTTCTTCTCAGCTTCTTGCTGCTTTATACCCATAGTTTTCACAGGCGATAAGGTCAAATTGTCTAGAACTGATAAATGAGGAAACAGTTGAAAATCTTGGAATACAAATCCCAGTAGATTCCGCTTCTCCAGTTCATCCAGTTCTAAGGGTTCTCCATTATAAAAGATTTGACCTGAATCAATGGTTTCAAGACCTGCAAGCATGCGTAAGAGAGTCGTCTTACCTCCACCAGAAGGCCCAACGATAGCTAGGATTTGCTTTTCAGGAATTTTTAGACTGAAATTGGACAAAATTTGCTTTTCACCAAAGACTTTATTGATATTTCTTAATTCTAACATGGCAGCCTCCTATCTATAGTAACTGTACTTCTTCTCAACTTTTTTGGCAAGAATGGTCACAATACCAATCAAAATCAAGTAAATGGCTCCTGCCAAGAACATCGGAACTAGGCTAGCATCACGGTTGGCAGCTGTTCGACTAGCCAAGATAAGGTCTGAAATTCCTAGAGCATAGACCAGAGAGGTATCCTTGACCAAACTCATGACTTCGTTAAATACGCTAGGAAGAACAATCTTAGTCACTTGGGGCAAGATAATATAGCGCACTGTGGCAAAGGGATTGAACTTCAAGACCTTAGCAGCCTCATATTGACCTTTAGGAATGGTATCAATCCCACCACGGAAGATTTCAGCAAAGTAAGCCGCATAATTGAGAACAAAGGCAATAATAGCCGCAGGAAGACGATCTAAACGAATCCCAATACTTGGGAGAACATAATAGATAAAGATCAATTGCAAGAGCAAGGGTGTCCCCCGCATGATCCAGATATAAATGTTAATCAGATAATGGAGGGGCTTCCAATGGACTTGCAAGGCAAAGGCAATCAAAACGCCCAAGGGAATAGAAAAAATCAAGACCAGCGCAAAAACCTGTAAAGTCATGCTTGCACCGCTCAATAAACTCGGTAATATCTCAAATAAATAAGACATACTGACACCTCCTTAAAATAATTGTTCCTATTATAGCATAAGAGATTGGTGTTTACAAATGCTTTCTGTTGCTTGGTTATTGATAATTGAGTTTTTACTTATTTTTTCTTTAAAATCATTTTCAGCAATTACTGTTATTTTTTAGAATCGTATTCATCTTTGTATTTATTTTTATAATCATCTTTGCCCCTATAGTTGAGAACCTTGCAATTTGATTCTAATAGTTTCCAAAAGGATCAATGAGTCATTTCACTGTATTTACTTTTGACAAAACGACTACTCCTTCAAGAATAAGATATTACGCATTTAAAATCTGTCTAACCTATTTACGTTTCTTGGATTTTAAATCCACATTTTAGTCAAACAAAAAAACACAAGCCATAGCCTGCGGAAATATTATCTATTCTAAATAGTCTTTTTCTGTAATTACTTTTAATCTAGTAGAATAATTCTGGAATGTTGAGAATTTAAAGCGTTTAGGATCTTCAAGTTTGTTTCTATCATTTATTTCTAAAGCGTGATTGTAATCTATAATAGCTTTCACTAACTTATTGATTATAGCTTTATCGTTATCCATTACTTTATAATAATCTTCGATTTTCCGAAGGCGAAAAGTTGTATTTAGTAAATAACTTTTTTCTTCTAAAATCAAGGTTTTACCAATATCTAATCTTTCAACATATCCTGCTTTTGCCGAATTTCTAAGCTTATACTTCAACTGATACTTTTTAGGAATATAACTTCTAAATGGAATCAAGAAAGTCAATCCCTGTATTTTGACAACAGTTACCGCAAATCCCCTTCCTTTATTCATTACTTCCTTCGTATTAAAGTCATAATCCATCGCTTGAATAAGGTCATAATCCTTGCACATTTTTAAATCATTTTGACCTAATTTTAATACTCAATGAAAATCAAAAAGCAAACTAGGAAGCTAGCCGCAAGCTGTACTTAAGTACGGTAAGGCGACGCTGACGTGGTTTGAATTTGATTTTCGAAGAGTATAGCTTCTTACTTTTCATTCCTATTCCTTATATAAAAAGCTCACTAAAAAGTGAGCAACATTTCCAATGAGATACTTCTGTTGACGAGCGCGTCTCTCCGCCCCCTCATTGCCTAACGATAAGGCTTGACGAATCGAAAGGAGGTGAGTTTTCCTGTTTTCAATTCTTCTTATTCTTACACATTTTTTTAATTTTGTCAAACAAAAAACACAAGCCATAGCCCACTGTGTGTAATCGATTTTGAAATTTTAAGATAAGAGTTTTGGAATAAAAACAAAACTCTATACTTCTAATGAAACAATCTTAACCTGATTTATATAAAAATTCTCGTCACATTGCAATAAAACCTCAGCCATATTTATTTTTAAAAAAAACAGTAAAAAACCGCAGTTGTCTTCAAATAACTTGCAGTTTTCTGTAATGTATGAATTCTTACAATCTCTCAAATAGTTCTTGCATCTGCACATCATCTGGAACCAGTTTTAAGTAAGCTTGTGCATTTACTCTTGCTTCCTCAAAATAGCCCAATTCACTCAAGAGATAGATATAGTGTTCCAGAAACTCTGGATTATCCTTCAAATCACCTGCCAACTCTTGGTAATGCTCATAGGCGGTATCCAAATCATCCATTTCTTGATAGGAACGAGCAATCATCCACTTGGTCAAGAGATTTTCTGGCTCCTCACTTTGTAAGTCTAAAATATCCTCATAACGCTCCTGTTCCAGATAAATAGTAGCTAAACGGAGTAAGATTTCTTCCGTATCCTCAGCATCTTCTTTAGCAGTAAGGAGGTAGTTTTCTGCACCACTAGCATCATGCAATTCATAAGAAAATTGTGAAGCAGCCAGTAAGAGGCGAGTTTCAAATGGATTTTTCTCCAAGCCTTGCTTAGCGATACGCAGGGCTTCTTGAACCTGATGCTCCTTATGTAAGGCCTGACTATAACCATACTCATAGCCTTCAAAGTCAGGTGAAATGGTATCAAGCTGCTTAAAGTAGAGGACAGCTTTTTGGTATTCTTCTTGATCAAAGTAAAGACTGGCCAACTCAAAAGCTGTTAGGTCATCGTATTCTAACTCCAGGGCTTTTTCTAAAAACTCTGTAGCCGTTTCAAATTTCCCTAACTGAGCATAGGTAAATCCAATTCGTTGATAGGTAGAAATGCCCGTTTGCTCATAAATCGACCGATTATCTAACTGGGCATAGCCTTGAATAGCCTCTTGGTAATTTTCCAACTCACTATCCAACTCTGCCAAACCCAATATCAAGAGAGGATCCTCTGAATAGGTCAAAGCCTCCAGCAATTTCTCACGCGCCACATCTGTCAAACCTTCCATCTGGTAAAGGTCTGCCTTAAGTGCCAAAGCCGAAACATACCAGTTACTGTCAGCTTGGATTTCCTCAAGATGGGCAAAGGCTTCCTCAATTTGACCATCCTCGCTAGCAATGGCTGCTAGATTGAGATTAACCTCTGGAAAATCCTCTACGATTTTCAGATAAATTTCCTTGGCCTGAGGATAAAAACCAATCCCTTCTAGATAGGTGGCTAACTCATAAAGAAGCTCACTTGGATCATTTTCTAAAGCTTTGACGAAATAATGCTCAGCCTTGGCTAAATCTTGCTCTTCCAAAGCCTGTAACATCTGTTGACTATTGTTCACTCTTGACTTCCTCTCCCTCTAGTTCATATAGGCCACTAACTACCTTATACCATTCAAAAATCGCTGAAATGACAACTTTAGCAGAGGCATAAACTGGAATACCGAGTAAGACTCCCCAAATACCAAACATGGATCCTGAAGTTAACAAGACAAAGAGAACATTAATGGGATGAATGTTTAATTGGCTTCCCAAAATCAACGGAGAGACAAAACGTCCTTCAATAGTTTGTTCTACGATAAAGACAATCACTACTTTCAAAAGCATAACTGGACCAGCAATCAAACCCAACACTAGGGCAGGAAGCATGGCTAAGAAGCTACCTAGATAAGGAACCAAATTTAAAATACCAGCAGTAACACCCAGCGTAACCGCATAACGTAGACCGATAATCTTGAAAAAGATGATAAACATTACCGCTACAATAATAGCTACTGTTACTTGCCCTCGAACATAGTTGGACAACTGCTGATTCACATCTGATAAAACTTGTCCAACAGGCTCCTTCAATTTCGTCGGCATGAATTGGGTCAAATAGTTACGCAAGCCTTTCCCATCACGTAAGAGATAAAAGAGCATGAAAGGAACAATAATCAAGGCAACAATCACTTGAGATGCCCCACTAATAAAGGCGCTCACCCAGTTGACTGCCTGAGATGAAACCTTACTTGCCCAAACTGTAGCCTGACTAGAGAAGTTTGTCAAGACTTGTTCTAACTGAGGTCTGAAATCATCTGGCAAACGCTTGGTGACCAAATCATCAATAACCCTATCAGCATCTTCGAGGTAGACTGGAACATTCCTTGCAAAGGTTAAAACTTGACGTTGCAGATTTGGAATAGCTACTGCCAATCCCCAAATGATAAAGAGGGCGATAATCACAAAGACAATACTAATGGCTATAACGCGATTAATCTTATGCTTCTCCATCCAATCAACAATAGGATTTAACAAATAATATAGCAGTCCAGACAAAATGACAGGCAACATCACAACTGCCAAAAAGTCCAAAACAGGTAAAAATAGAAAACTAATCTTACTTAAAATAAAAAGATTGAGTCCCAATAATAAGGTTACTAAGAATACCGTAATTGCCTTGTTATCCAAAAACCACTTGAAAAACCAAGATAGGCTAAAATGTTTCTCTTTTTGCTCCATAAATACTTCCTTTCTATCGTTCTCTCATTATACCATTTTTGAAACAAAATAACTCTTTTTTAAAGTGCTTACATACCATTGAATTGTACTGCATATCATATTGTAAATCTATTTTGTGATATAATAGTCTTATCTTTATAAAGAGGTATAGTCATGAAAGAAACTGTTTATTTTGGAACTTATACACGTCGGACTTCCCAAGGGATTTACAAGGCAGACTTTGATACAGAAACTGGTCAGCTTTCAAATCTAGAACTTTTTGCTACTGAGCCAAGTCCAACCTACCTTGCCTTTGACCAACACCAACATTTATACACTGTTGGTAGTCAAGACGATAAGGGGGGGATTGCAGCCTATCAAACTAACGGGACTTTATTAAATCATGTCGTTGAAGAAGGAGCTCCTCACTGTTATGTTGCCGTTGATGAAAAGCGTGATTTAGTGTACGCGGCAAACTACCACAAGGGACAAGTCCTTGTTTATAAACGTCAGGAAGATGGTCGTCTTCTACTTAGTGATGTAGATCAACACAGTGGCCAAGGTCCACACGAAAATCAAGCTTCCCCCCATGTTCACTTTACAGACTTAACACCTGACAACTATCTAGTGACTTGCGACTTGGGAACTGACCAGGTCATCGCTTATGACCTTGATCAAGAAGGAAAATTATCTAAGCTCTATACCTATCACAGCCAGCCAGGAGCAGGTTCACGTCACCTTATTTTCCATAACCACTATAAAATCGCTTATCTGATTTGTGAACTCAATAGCACTA
>CAUUIG010000080.1:0-8101 GCA_963545095.1 uncultured Streptococcus sp. | reverse complement strand
ATTCGTTTTTATCATCAAGATAAGGGTCAAAAATCAATGCCACTTGGATATATTCGGGAAAACGGATATTTAGTAAAGCAGGGAGCTTTCCCTCAAATTCCCTATCTTGACATTATCAAAGAACATTTACTAGGTGGTAAAACAAGATGAACAAACAAATTATTCTGCGATTCTTAAAGTATATGGGAATTACATTCCTTACCTTATTTATCGCTTTATTTCTATTAGGTGGTGGTGTCTTCCTCTACTTTGTTAGCAAGGCTCCAGCCTTATCTGAAAGTAAATTGGTTACGACAACTTCCAGCAAGATTTATGACAATAAGAACGAACTGATTGCTGACCTTGGATCTGAACGTCGCGTAAATGCTCAAGCCAATGAAATTCCCACTGATTTGGTTAAAGCTATCGTCTCAATCGAAGATCACCGCTTCTTTGATCATAGAGGTGTTGATACTATTCGTATCATGGGAGCTGCATTGAGAAACCTCCAAGGACAAGGGGGACTCCAAGGGGCTTCAACCTTGACTCAGCAATTGATTAAATTAACTTATTTCTCTACTTCAACTGCTGATCAAACCTTGTCACGTAAAGCCCAAGAAGCTTGGCTAGCAGTTCAGCTAGAACAAAAAGCAACCAAGCAAGAAATCCTGACCTACTACATCAATAAAGTCTACATGTCTAACGGTAACTATGGAATGCAAACCGCAGCCGAAAATTACTATGGAAAAGACTTGAAGGATTTAAGTTTGCCACAGTTAGCACTCCTAGCCGGAATGCCTCAGGCACCAAACCAATATGATCCCTATTCCCATCCAGAAGCTGCTCTAGAGCGTCGTAACTTGGTACTTTCAGAAATGAAGGGACAGAAATATATCAGTGCAGAACAGTATGAGAAAGCAATTAATACTCCTATCACTGATGGTCTCCAGAGCTTGAAATCAGCCAATAGTTACCCAGCCTATATGGATAACTACCTCAAAGAAGTAATCGACCAAGTAGAACAAGAAACTGGCTACAACCTTCTTACTACAGGTATGGAAGTCTATACTAATGTCGACAAAAATGTTCAACAGAGACTTTGGGATGTTTACAATACAGATGAGTATATTGCTTACCCAGACGATGAAATCCAAGTAGCATCCACTATCGTAGATGTAACAAATGGTAAAGTCATTGCTCAATTAGGTGCCCGTCACCAATCAAGTAATGTATCTTTCGGCATCAACCAAGCTGTTGAAACCAACCGTGACTGGGGTTCTACTATGAAACCAATTACTGACTATGCTCCCGCTTTAGAATATGGAGTCTACGACTCTACTGCAACTATTGTACATGATGTTCCTTATAACTATCCTGGTACCAATACTCCAGTATACAACTGGGATCATGGCTACTTTGGAAATATTACAATCCAGTATGCACTTCAACAATCGCGCAATGTCACAGCTGTTGAGACTTTGAATAAGGTCGGTCTAGATAGGGCTAAAACCTTCCTCAACGGCCTTGGTATCGACTATCCAAGCATACACTATGCTAACGCCATTTCAAGTAATACAACAGAATCTAACAAACAATACGGTGCAAGTAGTGAAAAAATGGCTGCTGCTTATGCCGCCTTTGCTAATGGTGGTATTTATCACAAACCAATGTATATCAATAAAATCGTCTTTAGTGATGGTAGTGAAAAAGAATTTTCTGATGCTGGTACACGAGCTATGAAAGAAACCACTGCCTATATGATGACCGAAATGATGAAAACTGTTTTAGCTTACGGAACTGGACGTGGAGCCTACCTACCATGGCTTCCACAAGCAGGTAAGACAGGTACTTCTAACTATACTGACGACGAAATTGAAAAGTATATCAAGAACACTGGCTACGTAGCACCAGATGAAATGTTTGTAGGTTATACTCGTAAATATTCAATGGCTGTATGGACTGGTTACTCAAATCGTTTAACTCCAATCGTTGGAGATGGTTTCCTAGTTGCTGCTAAGGTTTATCGCTCAATGATAAGCTATCTATCAGAAGATGACCACCCTGGAGATTGGACAATGCCAGAGGGCTTATATAGAAGTGGAGAGTTCGTCTTCCAAAACGGAGCAAGAAATAGTTGGAATACTCCAGCCACACAACAAACACAGTCAGTAGAGAATTCCTCTACAACAACTGAAAGTTCTACTACACAGACAAGTACGACAGTTGGTCAACAACCCAATAATGCTCCAGCAACTAATCCTAATCAAGGACAAGCTGGGCAGACTGTCCAACCAGTACAACCAATACCACAAAATCCACAGGTTCAACAGCAACCACAACAGTAAGATGAAGAAAATCCTGAGAGTAGAAACTCAGGATTTTTTCTACAAAAATTAGCTTCATTATCTCTGAAAGTGAAGATAGCCATCAATTCATTTTCGAGAAACCAAAAGAAGTTAGCCAAAACTAACTTCTTATTTGATCTATTTCACATGTTTTGCGAGTTCTTCTTGCGCTTTTTTATTGGATTCTGCTTTTTCTTTCATCCATTTTTCTTGCGCTTTTTGGTATTCATCTGCAGTGACTGCCTTGTCTTGAATTTCAAGGTATTTATACAAGAGTGGCTCACTTGTACCTTTATTTCCTGACAATGCAAATGGTATTGTAAATGGTACCATCTTAGACAAGATTGGACGTCCTGTACGAGATGTAGTTGGAATAATCAAGGCACTGTCTGTCAACCAAGCTTGGGCCGCAGCGTATTTATCATATCGTTTAGCAACATCTGTAACCTCATCACCAGCTTCAGTAACCAATTTTTCGTAGTCATATAGACCTACTTTTTTAGCGGCTACATTATCTTTCCCTGAGTCAAACCCTAAATATGTTTTAGTACTTTCTCCTACAGAAGGTTTGATAATATCAAGGTAGGTTGATGGATCGGCAAAGTCTGGACCCCAACCGACATTATCTGATAAATCCCAGTCTTCGCCAGCAGCATTTTCAGCAAAATATGTAATATTATTTACTTCGTCTTTTTGCAATTGTTGGATATCAATAATGACATTATCAGTTCCTAAAGTTGCTTCCAAGGATTGTTTCATAGATTGGACACGTTGAACTTTTGTAGTTGCTGTCTGGTCAACTGGCATATCCAAATGAATTGGGAAAGTCACGCCTTCTGCTTGTAAAGCTGATTTAGCTTTGGCAAATTCAGTCTTGGCTTTTTCTGGATTGTAGAGACCATCTTGGGCATCAGCAAGGTTCACATCCTTCCATTCATCCCCATAAGTCACCAATTTTTCTTTGACCATATCGCCAAAGTTTTTACCATCTGCTTGAACAAATGTTGGTGGAACAAAAATATTACGCAAGATTTTGCTTGCTCCAGTTTGTCCATTCAGCTGAGAAGCATAAGCTGTACGGTCAAAGCCAAAGGCAATAGCCTGACGGAAATCCTTGTTCAATAATGCTTTTTTAGTAGAAGTCTTTTGTTCTTCGCTAGTCTTGGATGTGTATTTATAAGATTGACGATCAATATTTGTTCCCACTAGATACGTAGTAGAGTCTTGTTGCGTATAGACAATATTGTCCTTCATCTCTTTCTCAAGTTCTGCGAAACTTGCACTTGTTGGATAGAGACGAGCTGCTGTAAGGCTACCATCTTTAAAGTTTTCTGCAGGTTTACTAGTATCTTGACCATCCCAGAATGACAATTTAACTTTGTCAATATGTACATTGTCTTTATCCCAGTAGTTAGGATTTTTCGCAAATTCGACAGAGGATTTGGTCACAATAGATTTCAACAAATAAGGGCCATTATACAATAGGCTACCTGGATCCGTAGCTTTAGCAAAATCATCCCCTTTTGAATTCAAAAACTCTTCATTGACTGGCGCAAGTACACCCATAGTTGTTTTAGAATTCCAAAAACTTTCAGGTTTGTTCAAGGTGTATTGGACTGTTTGATCGTCAAGCGCTTTAATCCCGACTTGAGCAAAGTCTGTGATTTCACCTTTTGCATATGCATCCAGACCTTTGATTGAATCCTGTACCAAGTAAAGTGCTTCTGCTTTCTTATCTGTTGCATATTTAAGACCCGTCACAAAGTCCTGAGCCTTAACAGGAGCATACTCTTCTCCCTCAGATGTATACCACTTGGCATCCTGACGAATCTTATAAGTATAGGTCAAGCCATCCTTAGAAACCGACCAGTCCTCTGCCATTGAGGGAATAAGGTTCCCATATTTATCATTTTCAAGCAATCCATCAATCACATTACTAGTAATGTCAGCAGTCGCTGCCTTACCAGTTGTTAAGTAGTTGAGATTATCTGGGTGTGTCTCGTAGGTAAATGAAAAATTCTGCTCACCTTTAGCACCTGAACCCCCAGAACAAGCAGCTAAAACACCAGCTGCTAATAAAGTTACTCCCGCAAGAGCCAATACTTTTCTTGTTTTCATAGTCTTCTCCTTTGTTTTTTTATTCATTATAGACCCTTTTTCAAGTCCTGTCAATAGAATTTTCTGAATTTTTGAAAATTATTTTTTAAACAATTTATTTAAAAAATATGAATAATATCAAAAAAACCTCAACTACATTACATAGTCAAGGAATTATCAATCATATTTCTAAAAAGCAACTGGTTAGCAGTTTTATTTGTTTAATCTAACTCATTTCTTACACACTGCAAGGCTGCTCCAATTACTTGGTGCATATCGTAATAACGATAGTGTCCTAAACGACCACCAAAGATAACATTCCCTTGCTCATCAGCCAATTTTTTATACGATTTATACAAATGATTATTACGATCATTATTAACTGGATAATACGGTTCATCACCTTTTTCCCATGTTTTAGAATGTTCTTTAGTAATGATCGTCTTTGCTTGATTTCCAAACTCAAAATGTTTGTGTTCAATAATGCGAGTATATGGAGTTTCAGCATCAGTATAGTTGACAACTGCATTTCCTTGGTAATTTTCCATATCCAAGGTTTCATTTTCAAAACGAAGACTACGATACTCTAGTTCACCTAATTTACAATCAAAGAATTCATCAATCATACCGGTAAAGACAATCTTAGGGAAGTCCTTCATATATTGCTCTTTATTCGCGAAGAAATCAACATTTGTTTCAACATCAATATTTTCATGATCCAACATTTTTTCAACTATTTGAGTGTATCCACCAATTGGAATTCCTTGATAGGTATCATTAAAATAGTTATTATCATAGGTCAGGCGTACTGGCAAACGGCGAATGATAAAGGCTGGAAGTTCTGTAGTTGGTTTGCCCCACTGTTTCTCAGTATAATCTTTGATTAATTTTTCGTAGATGTCTGTACCTACAAGAGAAATGGCCTGTTCTTCTAGATTTTCAGGAGTTTTGCCATTTAAAACAGCACGTTGCTCATCAATCTTAGCTTGTGCTTCTGCTGGCGTTACAACTCCCCAAAGTTTATTGAAGGTATTCATATTAAAAGGAAGGTTATAAATCTCTCCCTTATAATTTGCAACAGGGGAGTTTGTGTAACGGTTAAACTCTGCAAACTGATTTACATAATCCCAAATCTCCTTGTCAGAAGTATGGAAAATATGGGCACCATACTGATGAACTTGAATTCCTTCCTCTTCACGAGTATAGATATTACCCGCGATATGATTTCGTTTTTCAATGACTTTTACTTTTTTTCCTTTTAAGGCTGCTTCATGGGCAAAGACTGCACCAAAAAGACCAGCACCAACGATAAGATAATCATACATACGATACTCCTTCAATTCAAAACATACTAAATTTCAATCAAGTTATTCCTAAAATAAAATAATACCAAGTAAAAACCAGCTAGCAAACTAAAGTGATCTCTACAGTCAGCTCAAAAAATACTTTGAACTTATATACAAAACTAATAAAGTTAATAATAGACTTACAATGACAAGACAATATTTACATAGTTTTTAATAGATTTTCAAACAATATCAGCAAACCTAGAAATACTAATCAATTCTAGCATAAAGCAATGATTTTTTCAGCTACAAATATAATAAGTAAGTCAAATCAAAAAGACAAGCATCAAAAAATGATGATTGTCTTCATAGAATAATTTTCTTTTCGGAAAAACTAGTTTATCTTATTTAACATGATTTTCTGCTTCTTTTTGAGCTTTTTCAATTGCTTTTTTGCTTTCTTGCTCCCATTTAGTCTTGGCTTCTTCATACTGTTTGGTCGTAACAGGATCTTTTTGCAGTTTCATATACTTATAGTTATAACCGTCCCCCTTGATACCGACCAATGAGTACCCTCTTGTAAATGGTGTCACTTTTGTCACAGAAGCAGTCCCACCTCCTGACATAGCTGACATAATGAGAGAGTTATCAATCATCCAAGCCTGCGCTTCAGCATATTTCTCGTAACGTTTGCTTACATCTTTATTTTCACTATCCGCATCTTTGAGCATTTTAGTGTAAGTATCCAAACCTAGGCTAGCAATCTTCGCTTTATCTTCCTTGGCATCTAGACCAAAAATCTTGAGATAGAATCCATCCTCTGCATTGAAAGGATTGAGGTAAGTAGATGGATCCTGATAATCCGCTACCCAACCATCAAAACTTAAATCATAATCTCTTGCATCGGGAGTAGGAGCTAAAAAGGCTACGTTATTATACTCATCTGTAGAGAGTTGTTGAACATCAACAACAAGATTGTCAGCACCTAAAACTGATTCAAGAGTCTGTTTCACAGAATTCATACCAGTCACAGCATTTTTATTCGTCTGATCCACAGCTACATCCAAGTGAATTGGGAAGGCCACACCTTGATTTGCCAAGTCTTTTTTGGCTTCTGCAAATTTTGCTTGGGCTTTTTCTTTGTTAAAATAGGCATCCTGCGCATCTGCTAGGTTCATACCTGCCCACTCTGTTCCATAGTTGACCAATTTAGAAGCGACTACTTCTCCAAAGGTCTTGTCTCCAACTTGGACAAATGTAGGAGGCACTAGGGTGTTACGAAGGGTCTTACTAGCTGCTTCTTCCCCATTTGACTGGGCAGAATAGGCTGTGCGGTCCAAGGCAAAGTTCACCGCTTGGCGGAAGTTTTTGTTCAAGACAGCTGTCTCAGTTGACTTCTTCTGCTCATCTGTCGTTTTAGATGTATGGTTGTATGCCTTACGATTGACGTTGAAATTGAAGTACCAAGAAGTCTTGTCCTGCAAGCTATAGACAATATTATCCTTATATTTCTCCTTGGTCTTGGCAAAGTTTGAACTATTTGGATAAACCCCAGCGATAGAATAGGCTCCACTTTCAAAGTTACGGATGGTCAATTCTTGGTCTGAGCCATCAAAGTAAGCCAACTTGACATGTTCAATCGATACTTTGTCATGATCATAGTAATGCGGATTTTTCACATACTCAATAGATGATTTTGATGTAAAATCTTTTAACAAGTAAGGTCCACTGTAGAGAATGCTATCTGGAGATAGGGTCCCAAAATCTTTCCCTTTTGAATTTAGAAACTCTTCGTTTACTGGGAAAAGAATACTGTTCGTTGTTTTTGAATTCCAGTAAGGCTCTGGGCGTGTCAAAGTATACTCAATAGTCTGGTCATCAATAGCCTTCACCCCAACTTTAGAAAAGTCAGAATCCGCTCCTGTAATATAATCATTCAAGCCCTTGATCGAATTTTGAATCAAGTCAATGGCCTGTGATTTATTATCCACAGCATACTTGATACCTGTCACAAAATCTTGTGCCTTGACTGGGGCGTACTCTTCACCGTCAGCCGTGAACCATTTGGCATCTTTTCTCAATTTGTAGGTATAAGTCAGACCGTCGCTCGAAACAGACCAGTCTTCCGCCAAAGATGGAACTAGATTTCCATAATTGTCATTCTCAAGCAAACCATCAACTAGGTTGGTTATAATCGATGTATTATCGGCGTAGTAGTCTAATAAATAGTTAAATGTAGTTGGATTTCCACTAAAGGTTGATGAGTAAGTTTTTGTATCTGAACCTGATTGACCGCAAGCAACTAAAAGCAAAGCAACCGCAAAAGTCAATCCTGTACCAAGGACACGCTTTTTTGTATTCATCTTCTTTCTCCTTTATGTTAGTTTTTATAAC
>CAUUIG010000079.1:0-8144 GCA_963545095.1 uncultured Streptococcus sp. | reverse complement strand
CTATCGTGAAACAACCAGGCGTTAAATCAATCATCGGTGGTGGTGACTCAGCTGCCGCAGCAATCAACCTTGGACGTGCAGATAAGTTCTCATGGATCTCTACTGGTGGTGGAGCATCAATGGAACTTCTTGAAGGTAAAGTTCTTCCAGGACTTGCAGCCTTGACAGAAAAATAAGATTTCATAAATGAATCAAAGAAGAGAGGGATGAAAGTTCCTCTTTTCTTTTGCTTGAAATAAAAACGCTTCCTCTTAACTATTGCTCATAAAATCAGCCAATTTATGATAAAATGGAAATAGAAAGTTGAGATTATGAGTTATTTTAAAAAATATAAATTCGATAAATCCCAGTTCAAACTTGGTATGCGAACCTTTAAAACAGGTATTGCTGTTTTTCTAGTTCTCTTGATTTTTGGTTTTTTTGGCTGGAAAGGTCTTCAAATCGGTGCTTTGACAGCCGTTTTTAGCCTGAGAGAGAGTTTTGATAAGAGTGTTCATTTTGGGACTTCGCGTATTCTAGGAAATAGTATCGGTGGCCTCTATGCCCTGGTCTTCTTCCTATTAAATACCGTTTTCCACGAAGCCTTTTGGGTAACTTTAGTAGTTGTTCCAATTTGCACCATGTTAACCATTATGACAAATGTAGCTATGAATAACAAAGCGGGGGTTATTGGTGGTGTGGCGGCTATGTTAATCATTACCCTATCGATTCCGAGCGGTGAGACGATTTTGTACGTGTTTGCGCGTGTATCAGAAACTTTCATGGGAGTTTTTGTCGCAATTCTCGTAAATTACGATATTGATCGTATTCGGCTCTTTTTAGAGAAAAAAGAAAAATAATGTTACATTTTATAACATTATCAATTGACGTTTGTCTTTTTTTAGACTATAATAGACAGAAAGAAGGAAATTGTAAATGAAGGAAAAAGAATTTCGCCGAAATATGGCTGTTTTTCCTATCGGCAGTGTTATGAAGTTGACCGATTTATCGGCGCGTCAGATTCGTTATTATGAAGATCAAGAGTTGATCAAACCTGATCGAAACGAAGGGAACCGTCGCATGTATTCCTTGAATGACATGGATCGTCTGCTTGAAATCAAAGATTATATCTCTGAAGGTTATAATATCGCTGCCATTAAGAAAAAATATGCTGAACGTGAAGCGAAATCCAAGAAAGCGGTGAGTCAGACTGAGGTGCGTCGTGCACTTCACAATGAACTCCTCCAACAGGGTCGCTTTGCTTCGGTACGATCACCTTTTGGTCGCGGTTAGCCAACCGCAAGTAGTCATACATTAAGGAGAAAACTCATGCCAATCACAGCTGCAGATATTCGTCGTGAAGTCAAGGAAAAAAATGTTACATTTATCCGTCTCATGTTCTCAGATATTTTGGGAACTATGAAAAACGTCGAAATTCCTGCTACAGATGAACAGTTAGATAAGGTCTTGTCGAACAAGGCTATGTTTGATGGATCTTCTATTGAAGGTTTTGTACGTATCAATGAGTCAGATATGTACTTGTACCCTGACTTGGATACATGGACAGTCTTCCCTTGGGGAGATGAAAATGGAAGTGTTGCAGGTTTAATCTGTGATGTCTATACAACAGAAGGTGAACCATTTGCAGGTGACCCTCGTGGCAATTTGAAACGTGCTCTTCGTCACATGGAAGAAGTAGGATTCAAATCTTTCAACCTTGGGCCAGAGCCAGAATTCTTCCTATTTAAATTGGATGAAAATGGAGACCCAACACTTGAAGTAAATGACAAGGGTGGCTACTTTGATTTGGCGCCTACTGACCTTGCGGACAATACACGTCGTGAGATTGTCAATGTCTTGACCAAAATGGGATTTGAAGTAGAAGCGAGTCACCACGAGGTTGCGGTTGGACAACATGAGATTGACTTTAAGTACGATGAAGTTCTTCGTGCTTGTGATAAGATTCAAATCTTTAAACTTGTTGTTAAAACCATTGCTCGCAAACACGGACTTTACGCAACCTTTATGGCGAAACCAAAATTTGGTATTGCTGGATCAGGTATGCACTGTAATATGTCCTTGTTTGATGCAGAAGGAAACAATGCCTTCTTTGATCCAAATGATCCAAAAGGAATGCAGTTGTCAGAAACTGCCTACCATTTCCTTGGTGGTTTGATCAAGCATGCCTACAACTATACTGCCATCATGAACCCAACAGTTAACTCATACAAACGTTTGGTTCCAGGTTATGAAGCGCCTGTTTACATTGCTTGGGCTGGTCGTAACCGTTCGCCACTTGTGCGCGTGCCTGCTTCACGTGGTATGGGAACTCGTCTTGAGTTGCGTTCAGTGGATCCAATGGCAAACCCGTATATCGCTATGGCGGTTCTTTTGGAAGTTGGTTTGCATGGTATTGAAAACAAAATCGAAGCACCAGCTCCTATCGAAGAAAATATCTACATCATGACAGCAGAAGAGCGTAAGGAAGCTGGTATTACAGACCTTCCATCAACCCTTCACAACGCTTTGAAAGCTTTGACAGAAGATGAGGTTGTCAGAGCAGCTCTTGGAGAACATATCTATACTAGTTTCCTTGAAGCTAAACGAATCGAATGGGCAAGTTATGCAACCTTCGTTTCACAATGGGAAATTGATAACTATTTAGATCTTTACTAATATAGAAGAAAGATTGCCTGAGGGCGGTCTTTTTTCTTGTGTTTTATATCGAGGTGTGATATATTTTATATAACGAAGTGCGATATATCGAATTGAATAGGAGGTGAATGCAAATGGAATTAACGGATAAGATTCGTCGAGTTTATCTTCCGATGACGGAAACGGGTTTTTATATCTTGTTCTGTCTGCAAAAGGAAGGTCATGGGTACAGTATTACGCAAAAGGTCAAGGAGATGACGGATTCGCAAGTTTCGATTAGTCCTGGAACTATGTATGGAACCTTGTCAAAGATGGAAAAGGATGGTTTGATTTCCTTTGTTCGCGAAGAGGAAAAACGGAAAATCTATCAGATTACAGACTTGGGACGAAAAGTCTTAGATATTGAATTGAAGCGTATTGAACGGCTCTATAGAAACAGTCGGGAGGAGCTCTGATGGAAAAGAAGGTTGTTTATAGAATTTGCACCATTGCGGATTATGAGAGGGAGGCTCTATACTTTAGAGAAATGCATGCTAAGGGGTGGAAACTTAGGAAAGTAAGCTATTCTATCTTATTGTTTGCAGTTAAGTATACCTTTGAAAAGTGTCACCCTGAGCAAGTGTCTTATCAGTTGGATTTTTACCCAATGGAAAAATCAGAGAGAGCCTCCTATTTACAACTGTTTAAAGACTGTGGCTGGGAGCGTATTACAGACTTTAATAGTTTTTCCTATTTTAGAAAAGCGTATTCTGAAATTGAATCGGATGCAGAATTTGAAATCTATAATGACGCTGCTGGGAAGTTAGCTATGGTTAATCGCATTTTAAGCCTGCGATTAGTACCTGTTTTACTTTTGCTAGCCATACATATACCATTCTTACTTAAATTGCTCAATAGAAGTAATGCGTATGGTCTATGGGGTTTACTTGCGGTCGGGCTAGATATTTTCTTGTCTTTAATCCTTTTGTTAGTAGTTTCTTATATTGGTTGGAAGTTATGGCATAAAAAGAAGGAATTATCAGATTTATGATGGGATAGGTATGCTCAAAATTGGAGGGGGAGTCATGATAAATAAAAAGCAATTTCGGATTTTCACCATTGTTGATTTGGACAAGGAAGAAGAATATTTACATGAGATGCATTTGAAAGGTTGGAGGTATAGAATGAGTCGTTTTGGTTTGTTCTATTTTGACCAATGTCAACCAGATGATGTCATCTACTGTATCTATGATTCTAGATTTCTTAAAAAATATAAGCATGAACTGCAAGATTTTAGAGATAGAGGTTGGGAAGTGATGGGAGCAGGTTCTTGTTCAATTCTTCGTAAATCATCCTCCGATTTACTTCCAGAGGATCAAGTTTATATGAGTAAGGGACTCAGATGGGAAGTTGTACGATATAGACTTCGTTCCTGTACAGCTACTTTCTTAGGTGGTTTGGTTGTTTGTATGAGTCTATTTAAAGAAGAACTTTCTATGTCTTTCTTCGTTATTTTTCTTTTATATGCTCTCTTGATTTCCTATCTAATCTATGGTTTTTTTAGACTTAAAAGGAAATATCAAGTAGATGAACAGTAGGTTTCTAGGTCTTCAGACTGATTTTTAGCACTCTTGATAAAAGAGTGCTAATTTTTTGAGTTTTTATCTTGACATTCTCTTCTAAGGGTGTATAATAGAATCATAAGTTAGCACTTGAGCGTATCGAGTGCTAATCGATCAGACAGAGAGGAGTGATGAGATGGTTACAGAGCGTCAGCAGGATATTTTAAATCTGATTATTGACATCTTTACCAAAACGCACGAACCTGTCGGATCCAAAGCATTGCAAGAGTCTATTAACTCTAGCAGTGCAACCATTCGTAATGACATGGCGGCTTTAGAAAAGCAAGGTTTGCTTGAGAAGGCTCATACTTCAAGCGGTCGCATGCCAAGTGTTGCTGGTTTTCAGTACTATGTGAAACACTCACTGGATTTTGACCGACTGGCTGAAAATGAGGTTTATGAGATTGTCAAAGCCTTTGATCAGGAATTCTTCAAATTGGAGGATATTCTGCAAGAGGCTGCTAATCTACTGACAGACTTGAGTGGCTGTACGGTAGTAGCACTGGATGTTGAGCCGAGCAGGCAACGTTTGACAGCCTTTGATATCGTTGTTTTGGGGCAACATACAGCCTTGGCAGTATTCACCCTAGACGAGTCGCGAACGGTTACCAGTCAGTTTCTGATTCCAAGGAACTTCTTGCAGGAGGATTTGCTGAAACTGAAGAGCATCATTCAGGAACGTTTCCTCGGCCACACCGTTCTAGATATTCACTACAAGATTCGGACGGAGATTCCGCAGATTATCCAGCGTTACTTTACAACGACGGACAATGTGATTGATCTCTTTGAACACATCTTTAAGGAAATGTTCAACGAAAACATTGTGGTGGCGGGCAAGGTTAATCTCTTGAATTTTGCTAATCTAGCAGCCTATCAGTTCTTTGACCAACCGCAAAAGGTGGCCCTGGAGATTCGTGAGGGGCTGCATGAAGATCAGATGCAAAACGTTCGTGTTGCAGACAGTCAAGAATCCTGTCTAGCTGACCTAGCGGTGATTAGTAGCAAGTTCCTCATTCCTTATCGGGGAGTTGGAATTCTAGCCATTATCGGTCCAGTCAATCTGGATTACCAACAGCTAATCAACCAAGTCAATGTGGTCAACCGTGTTTTGACCATGAAGTTGACAGATTTTTACCGCTACCTCAGCAGTAATCATTATGAAGTACATTAAGATTGAAATCATTAAAGGAGGCGAAAATGGCCCAAGATATAAAAAATGAAGAAGTAGAAGAAGTTCAAGAAGAGGAAGTTGTAGAAACGGTAGAAGAAACAACTCCTGAGAAATCTGAGTTGGACTTGGCAAATGAACGTGCAGATGAGTTCGAAAACAAATACCTTCGTGCTCATGCAGAAATGCAAAATATCCAACGCCGTGCCAATGAAGAGCGTCAAAACTTGCAACGTTATCGTAGCCAGGACTTGGCAAAAGCGATTCTCCCTTCTTTGGACAACCTTGAGCGTGCACTCGCAGTTGAAGGTTTGACAGATGATGTGAAGAAGGGCTTGGAGATGGTGCAAGAAAGCTTGGTTCACGCTTTGAAAGAAGAAGGAATCGAAGAAATCGCAGCTGACGGCGAATTTGACCATAACTATCATATGGCCATTCAAACTCTCCCAGCAGACGATGAACACCCAGCAGATACCATCGCCCAAGTTTTCCAAAAAGGCTACAAACTCCATGACCGCATCCTAAGACCAGCAATGGTAGTAGTGTACAACTAGGCAATTCTGACGGTAGCTAAAGCAACTCGTCAGAAAACGGCAATCGCTATGGCGTTTTCCTAGCCTCCTTACTAACTCGTCGTCGAAATAAAATCGATTTCGACTCCTAGTGTCGCAATTTACATAATAGAAAACTTGTCCGAAACGACAATAAACTATGAAGAAAGATAAGAGGCAAGCCGGAGGCTTGCAAGGAAGATATTTCCCGCCGTGGTGAAAGTTTCAGTAGCTTCTGCTACTGAAACAGGGGATTTTTGAGACAATAGGCTCAAAAATAAGTGATGAAATCCCGTAGGGAGTTGCTCACGTCCCCACCACTTAAGGGAAATATCAAAGAATCAAAATTCGAATTAAAATTTAAGGAGAAAAACACATGTCTAAAATTATCGGTATTGACTTAGGTACAACAAACTCAGCAGTTGCAGTTCTTGAAGGAACTGAAAGCAAAATCATCGCAAATCCAGAAGGAAATCGCACAACTCCATCTGTAGTCTCATTCAAAAACAGCGAAATCATCGTTGGTGATGCTGCGAAACGTCAAGCGGTCACAAACCCAGATACAGTTATCTCTATCAAATCTAAGATGGGTACTTCTGAAAAAGTTTCTGCTAACGGAAAAGAATACACTCCACAAGAAATCTCAGCTATGATTCTTCAATACTTGAAAGGTTACGCTGAAGAATACCTTGGTGAAAAAGTAACTAAGGCTGTTATCACAGTTCCAGCATACTTCAACGATGCTCAACGTCAAGCAACAAAAGACGCTGGTAAAATCGCTGGTCTTGAAGTAGAACGTATCGTCAACGAACCAACTGCAGCAGCTCTTGCTTATGGTTTGGACAAGACTGATAAAGAAGAAAAAATCTTGGTATTCGACCTTGGTGGTGGTACATTCGACGTATCTATCCTTGAATTGGGTGACGGTGTCTTCGACGTATTGTCAACTGCAGGGGACAACAAACTTGGTGGTGACGACTTTGACCAAAAAATCATCGACCACTTGGTAGCAGAATTCAAGAAAGAAAACGGTATTGACTTGTCTACTGACAAGATGGCAATGCAACGTTTGAAAGATGCAGCTGAAAAAGCGAAGAAAGACCTTTCTGGTGTAACTTCAACTCAAATCAGCTTGCCATTTATCACTGCAGGTGAGGCTGGACCTCTTCACTTGGAAATGACTTTGACTCGTGCGAAATTTGACGATTTGACTCGTGACCTTGTAGAACGTACAAAAGTTCCAGTTCGTCAAGCCCTTTCAGATGCAGGTTTGAGCTTGTCAGATATCGACGAAGTCATCCTTGTCGGTGGTTCAACTCGTATTCCAGCCGTTGTAGAAGCTGTTAAGGCTGAAACTGGTAAAGAACCAAACAAATCAGTAAACCCTGACGAAGTAGTTGCTATGGGTGCTGCAATTCAAGGTGGTGTGATCACTGGTGATGTCAAAGACGTTGTCCTTCTTGACGTAACACCATTGTCACTTGGTATCGAAACAATGGGTGGTGTCTTCACAAAACTCATCGACCGCAACACAACAATTCCAACATCTAAATCACAAGTCTTCTCAACAGCAGCAGACAACCAACCAGCCGTTGATATCCACGTTCTTCAAGGTGAACGCCCAATGGCAGCAGATAACAAGACTCTTGGACGTTTCCAATTGACAGATATCCCAGCTGCACCTCGTGGAATTCCTCAAATCGAAGTAACATTTGATATCGATAAGAACGGTATCGTGTCTGTTAAGGCCAAAGACCTTGGAACTCAAAAAGAACAAACAATTGTTATCCAATCTAACTCAGGTTTGACTGACGAAGAAATCGACCGCATGATGAAAGATGCAGAAGCAAACGCTGAAGCAGATAAGAAACGTAAAGAAGAAGTAGACCTTCGTAACGAAGTAGACCAAGCAATCTTTGCGACTGAAAAGACAATCAAGGAAACTGAAGGCAAAGGCTTCGACGCAGAACGTGACGCTGCCCAAGCTGCCCTTGATGACCTTAAGAAAGCTCAAGAAGACAACAACTTGGACGAAATGAAAGCAAAACTTGAAGCGTTGAACGAAAAAGCTCAAGGACTTGCTGTTAAACTCTACGAACAAGCCGCAGCAGCGCAACAAGCTCAAGCAGGAGCAGAAGGCGCACAAGCAACAGGAAACGCAGGCGATGACGTCGTAGACGGAGAGTTTAC
>CAUUIG010000078.1:0-8765 GCA_963545095.1 uncultured Streptococcus sp. | reverse complement strand
AACCATCTTGATACCAACCAGTTGCCATAGCTCCTGATGAACGGAGGTAGTACCAACGGTTACCAACATATACCCAACCTGTCTTCATATCACCATTTTTATTATCTAAGTAATACCAAGTTGAACCATCTTGATACCAACCAGTTGCCATGGCACCTGATGAACGGAGATAGTACCATTTATTGCCAAGTTGTTTCCAACCAGTTTGCATGATACCAGTTGTTGGATCTAGGTAGTACCATGGAGCAGGTTTGCTTCTATCAATACCAAAAGTAACATGGAAATCTTGAGTCCAACCCTTAGCAACTTCACCAATTGGTAGTGGATTGTAAGAATCATCGTCAGAAATTCCTAGCTTATTTAAATAATACCAATTGCCGTCCTCATAAATCCAACCTGTCTTTACGGCATAATGATTATCAAAATAATAAGTTCTCTTTTCAGAAGAAGGAGTATATTGTTCACCGTATACTTTTCCTGTATTTTCAGACGTTTTTGCCTCTAGTACTTGTTTATCTGTTTGTTCTAGCAAAGCACCATCTTGTCCAAAATAGTACCACTTCTCCTCAAGGCCAATTTCTAAGACTGGATGATTATTAAATAAATCATCACGATAACCTGTTCCAGGAATTTCTACGTATTGCCAACCGACAACCATCTCTCCTCTATCACCAAAATAGTAGGTTTTACCGTCTATTTTATGCCAATAGATTGCTTTATGGTCATCTTTTATATAATATTTTCTATTATCCTTATCAACAAACTGTCCACCTGTGGTATCCGCAAATACTGTATTTGTAGCTAACAAACCAAAGAAAAATGCTGTTAGTCCAACTTGCATCATTTTTTTCAAAATTTTCATCTATATACCCTCCAATATTAAATCCACTCACCAGATGAGGCGAAATTATAAACTTTACCATCGATAGTTTGGCTACCTGTAACCATTGCTCCAGAGGAATTGAGATAATACCAGTTTCCTCCTACTTTTATCCAACCTGTTTTCATGTCTCCATTAGTAGGATCTAGATAGTACCATGTTGAACCATCTTTATACCATCCAGTCTTCATATCACCATTTTTATTATCTAAGTAATACCATCTGCCTCTTACATATTTCCAACCTGTTGCCATCGAACCAGAGGATTCAAGGTAATACCATTTTTCGTTTACTTTTTGCCAATCTGTAAGCATCTTACCTGAAACATCTAGATAATACCAAGTATCATTTATTTTCTGCCAACCTGTAAGCATCTTACCTGAAGCATCTAAATAGTACCAAGTATCATTTATTTTCTGCCAACCTGTTTGTTTCGTACTATTCTTATAGTAATACCAAGTACCGCTAATAAACTTCCATCCATCAATAGAATGCCCTTTAATAACAGAGTAGATGAAAGATAGAGCTTTCTCATTTAACTTAACAGCATAATTCATTTGTTCAGGGTCACTCCCATTAGTATGAACTCCAACAATCCTATTATTAGAATCATACACTGCTGAACCGCTAGCACCACCCTTTGTATCTATTTGGTAGAATAAAAAATCATTTGTATCTTGAAGTATCGTTTTTGTATCAGTATACATCTGCTTAATACCCTTATTAACAGCAGAATATCCCGTAACTGTTACATCTAGATTTTTAGTATTTTCTAAATTATTGGGAAGTCCTAACGTCCCCAATTGAGCACCAATCGGTTCTTCCAAAATTAAAACTGCTAAGTCATAGGTAGTAAGCTCATTTGGAGCAGTATTTCGAAATTCTTTTAAATAACGAACTTCTTTGACTTTTATTTCACCAAATGGATTACTATCTGGAGTAGCCGCAGGCATAATCTCTACTTCAGTCGCTTCTGTTTTGGATTCACGGTCATAAACGACATGAGCTGCTGTAATCAAAACATTGTCTTTGATAAAGGAAGCACTTCCTCTACCTGTACCTATTTCTACTGAATCGGCATTTTTAATTTTGAATGTTGCTTTTACATAAGCTGATGTAGAGTAAGGATATTGTAAAGTATTTTTTACCTTAACTAAATCATTGTTACCAATAATGGCTTCTGACTGATTTGTATAATATTGACCATAAGTCGGTGAAACATCGGGAAGTGAAAAATTATTAGTTCCTGGACTCTCTTGTAATGTTTCACTTACCTCATACTCCTCGCCTGTACTTGAAATAACAGTCAAAGCAGATACTGTCGGTAGCTGACTAGCTAACAAAGTACTAGCAACAATTGAAATACCCAATTTTTTATAAAAGGTTTCTTTCATTATTTTATCCTCCTAAAGCGATAATAACATACAGAGTTACTAATGTCAATAGGTTAAAGATGATAATTCGTTAAGTCTGTTAGCTCTGTTTTTACAGACATTTGAAGCATATCTTGACCACCACTTTTAGAATTACGACTTCCTCCATAATAGTCAAAACCATAGACCAAAAAGCCTTACTTTGCTAACAATTGGATATAATCCTTATCCATATCAAATGTATTGTTAAAGTCATGTGAGATGACCACTACTGGTAATTTTTTATTTTTATAATCTTTAGGTGCTGTGATTTGACCATAGAGATTTTTATCTTCATAAGTAACCGTATATTCCTCGGTAACAATATCTTCTGTCGGAACTAGATGACTCTCTTGAGTTTTAGGTGATTGATTCGTTTCTTGACTAGAAGCAGATGAAATACTTTCTTCAACTTGAATACGAGGAGATATATTCTCTCTATTTTTCCAAAATAAGATTCCTCCTCCTATTACAAGACCGATGGCTAAAATGCTTACAATATATCTCATAGATTTTCCTTTTTGTTATTTTTTTTAATTTATACTCAATGAAAATCAAAGAGCAAATTAGGAAGCTAGCCGCAGGCTGCTCCAAACACTGTTTTGAGGTTGCAGATGGAAGCTGACGTGGTTTGAAGAGATTTTCGAAGAGTATTAATGTGCTAGTGTTAAAACTCCTCCTGCCCCACCAAGTGGTGCTGAAAGGCATAGACAGCTGCCTGAGTGCGATCGCTGACCTCAAGTTTGGCTAGGATATTGGACACGTGAGTCTTGACCGTCTTGAGAGAGATAAAAAGTTCATCTGCGATGCGCTGATTTTCGTAGCCCTTGGCGATGAGTTGGAGAACATCTCGCTCACGCGCAGTCAAGTCCTCATGTAGTTCTATGTGATTGCGATGATATTCGACCTTCTTGCTGACCTCTTGCTCAATGGCCAGCTCCCCAGTAGCCACCTTACGGACTGCATGGAGTAATTCGTCTGCGCTAGAAGTCTTGAGCATATAGCCCCGAGCACCAGCATTCAAGACAGGCATGATTTTTTCATTGTCCAAGTAAGAAGTCACAATCAAAATCTTGGCTTCAGGCCATTCTTTGAGGATGGCCAAGGTCGCGTCAATCCCATTCATCTCAGGCATGACAATATCCATGACAATGACATCTGGACGCAGTTCCAAGGCCAAATCAATGCCTTGAGACCCGTTGGACGCCTCCCCTACAACTTCTACATCATCTTGGAGGTCAAAGTAGCTTTTCAAGCCCAATCGGACCATTTCATGGTCATCAACTAGTAAAATTTTCATCTTTACTCCTTTATCATTCCTTATCGAGCAGGGGAATACGGATATCAACTGCCAGCCCTTGCTTGGGAGCTGTCAACAACTGAACCGTCCCTGCCATATCTTCAACCCGCTCCTTGATATTGCGGAGTCCATAACTCAGGTCATCTAAACTCCCCAACTGGAAACCAATCCCATTGTCCACCACCTTCAGCTGCAATTCAAAATCCGTCTGATAGAGGTAAACATCCAAACAGGAGGCTTGGGCATGGCGGAGGGTATTGCTGATCAACTCTTGCAGGATACGGAAGATATGCTCCTCGATTTTCTTAGGCAATTTCGTCACATTTTGCTTGAAACCAACCTTGAGATCACTCTTGTCCTCAAGCTCTTTTAAGAGGATTTGGATTCCCTCAACCAGACTCTTCTGCTCCAGTTCAACTGGTCGCAAATGCAAGAGCAAGACCCGCAAATCCTTCTGGGCTGTTTCTAAAATAGCTGTGACACTCTGCAACTGGATCTGCATCTTTTCTCTATCCAATTTCAAAGCCTGCTGGCTGATACCTGATAAAATCATGTGAGCCGCAAACAACTCCTGACTGACTGTATCGTGCAAATCCCGAGCAATCCGCTTCCGTTCTTTCTCGATGATTTCCTCTTCCTGATCAAGGCTGTGATTTTCAGCTTTTTGAAGAGCTTCTGTCAAAAGGTTAAGTTTGCCTGACAAGGACTTGAAACTGACATCCAAGTCTGGATCTGCAACCTGAATCACTTCTTGCCCCGCCAATAAACGCTTGAGATTAGCCTGCATTTTTCTTAGCGAAAGCTCTTCAACACCTCGCCAAAACAGGGCTAAGAGACAGGTCATGGACATGCTGAATACCAACAACAAAAAGACAAATTTTTCTGTTTTTTCGACATCATGCAGGAAAATAGACCAGTCAAAGTCAAAGATTTCCAGCAAGCTGTGGGAGAAAAATAAGACAAACAGGAAGGAGGTGAGAGCAATGATTATATAAACTTGTTTTTTCATCCTCTGATCACCTCCACATCCCCAATCATAGTGGTCAAGAAAATCTTGACACTCTTATTACTCTTGAGGTAGTCTCTTGTTTCTTGATGATAGTGTTCATTACGGAGGGCTCGCTTGGGCTGATTGAAAAAAGTCAAATCACCATAGAGACAGTTAACGCTGAGACTGACTTCCACATCTACAGGTACGATGATTTTGGTCGTGCCTACCATCTTTCTGAGGATAATGACATTGTCATGATTGGTTAGGATGACCCTCTCCAGATGAATAGTGTCCTTACCCATGAGGCGAAAGAGATTGATATCATCAAACTGGCAAGTCTGGTAGCTTGAAAAATGATGAAGATTTCCAAACCAACGATTTTTCTCCTTCTTAACCGTCACCACCTCTTCAAAAACCAAATTAGTCTGCTCCTTTTCCTGGTTCATCATCGGATAAAGAAGAAAGAGGCTATAGATGACCGCAACAAAAATAGCTAGAATCACAAAAGGATTGAGCATGACGATGAAAAAGAAGAGAATGGTTGCCACCACTAAAAGAAGGTTATTCCCCTCTTTACCAGTGTAATAGCGAATCAAAAGCAAAAAGAGGAATAAAATCAGCAGAAAACGCGAAAAATGCTCTGATACCATCAAAATCAGAGCTCCTGTCAAAAGACAGGCTTCGATAAATAAAAAGATTTTAAATTTTCTCATAGGTTCATCCTCTCCCTTCTATTTTATCACAATTCAAAAAAGTCACCTCGGTCTGAAGATGGAAAAAAGGCGGTGGTTACGCCTTTTTCATCTGATCATTTGCTTCTTTTAATTTTCCATAAAGAAGATAGTCTACTTTTTGCAAATCTGCTATGGTGGCACAATTAAGGGCACACATAATCAAGCGTAGATCGTCTTTCCAGCCTTGGACAATGCCAATCACCTCTTCAACTGTGTAGGTTTCAACCAATTCCAGAACTGTTCGAGACAGTCCCACAGCTTTGGCACCAAAGACCAAACACTTAATCATATCCAGCGGATTTCGAACGCCTCCACTGATCAAGAGTTCGACCTTGTCTTTCCAGTCTTGGGCATTGATAAGGGCTTGCATAGTAGATTGCCCCCATTGATTGAGATAATCACGCTGACCACTGCGACGATTTTCGATATAGGCAAAGCTGGTGCCCCCACGACCTGACAAGTCAAATGTTTGAACGCCCAGTTCATAGGCTCTCTCGATGGTCTTGGCATCCATCCCAAAGCCCACTTCCTTGAGGACAATGGGAACAGGGATTTGTTTGCTGTAGTCTGCTAGATGCGATCTCCAGCTTCGAAACTTCCTTTCTCCCTCTGGCATGAGTAATTCCTGCATGACATTGACATGCACTTGCAGGAGGAGAGGATTCATCTCTACCACAGTCTGAAGTCCTAACTCGACAGACTTGTCCAATCCAATATTGGTTCCAAGGAGGAGACTTGGATGATCAGACTTGACAGAAAAAGAGTCATCTGTTGGATCTTTGAGGGCTACGCTATAAGAACCCGTTACAAATAAAATCCCACAGGCTTCTGCCACCTGAGACAGCTTTTGATTGATTTCTTTACCTTTTTCGCTCCCACCTGTCATGGCATTGATATAAAAAGGAAAGTTCCACTTTCGACCTGCAAATTCTGTAGACAAATCAATCTCATCCAGGTCGTAAAGAGGCAAGGAAGAATGAATCAACTCCACCTCATCAAAGCTATTATAGGAACTTTTCTGCTCAAGGGCATAGCGGATGTGCTCATCCTTACGATTTGTCGTCATGTCCTATCCTTTCTTGGTATAAGAGCTCAATCCCCAGATCGGCCCAACGATTTTTTAAGGTTTCAGTTGATTGTACATCAAAACTCAAGGCAATGCCACAGTCACCACCACCCGCACCGCTACTCTTGGCACCAGCCTGCAAATCTTGGCTGGCTTCTTTCAGTTGTCTGAGCGAAGGCGTGTAAATATCTGTGCTCAAACTTTCTAAGAGATTGCTTGCCACTTCTACTTGCTTGATAACTTTTTCGGCTTTTCCTTGCTCCAAAGCAACTACCAAAGCAGCTACCGTTTCTTTTGAGGAATTTAAAAAACTCTGATTGATATTTTGCTTGATTTGTTGAACCATGTAACTCGATACAGCCACTTCCTTAGTCCATCCCACTAGAAAATCACATTCTAGGGCTGGTTTCACTTGTGAGATAGAAAAGCCCCAATCACGCTCCAAAACTGTTGCCAAGTTTTCTTCTTCCAACCAAGCAACCACCTTCTGGCGATCAAAAGACTGGTAAAGAACCAATTCCTCTGCCACAATACAGGCAAGGTCCCCCATAGAACCATTGTCTCCTCGCTTGAGCAAGACAGCACTGGTCAGCTTGAACAAGAGTTCCTGTTCAACCGAAAGATCATAGAGAGCCAGCAAAGCCTTGATGACCAAAACAACGACGCTACCGCTAGACCCTAGACCAAACTTTTTCCCTTCTCGTTCCATTTTTCCTCGAATTTCTAGAGAAAAAGGTCGTAAGGTCTGACCACGATAAGTCAGGAAATCTTCCACTAAAGCAATCGTTTCTTGAATTAAGCTGTAGGCAGGATTTGGTGTCAAATCTACTGCGAAATCAAACAGATCTGAATAGAGGCGGTAGCTGTCAGAAAAGGCAATCTCGCCCCTCATATAGATGGGAATAGCCTTTATCAAGGCTAACTGCTCTGGTTCTAAAATAGCGTATTCACCCGCCCAATAGAGTTTTCCGCAAGTTTTAACAGCAATCATCTTGGCTCAAATCCTTTGTTTTTGACACAATCAAGCGATAACGTTGACCGAAGATTTCTGATAAATGCTCCAAGTCTTTCTCCTGACAGAGGACCTTGACATTGGGACCAGCATCCATAGTAAAGTAGCAGACTTCCCCTTGCTCACGAAGCTGGCGAACAAAGTCCATGGCTTCATAAGTCGCATCGGTCAGATAAGAAAAGGCTGGTGATGCTGTTTTGGTCGTAGCGTGCATAGCAAGGGCATTTTTCTCCGTCAATTCCCCAACCTTTGCAAAGTCATTTTCCTTGAGATAAACCAGCATATCCTGATAGTCCTTCTCAGACTGACGCACCCAGTCATCAAAGGTCGTCGAAGTTTCCACACAAAGTTTCATACCGTCACGGCTAGAAATTGGTTTTTTTTTGTCCTCCAGCACCAACATCATCATAGCTAGTTTCAAGTCTGTCTCTACAGGGTAAATTTCCCCACTATCCTTATCCCAAGCACCTAGTGGTCCATAAAAACTCCGAGAGGAAGATCCTGAGGCAAATTTAGCCTCCTGTGCCAACTGACTTCTATCCAATCCAAGCTGAAAATAAGCATTGCAAGCCTTAACTAAGGCGGACAAACCACTAGAACTTGAAGACAGACCCGCCGCGGTAGGCATATTGTTTTGAGTGTCAATACGAACAAAGCCCTCACCATCTGGACGGTAGCGGTCAATAATCTTACTCATCTTGGCATGCTCAGCCTCATTTTGTAGCTGACCATTGATATAAAAGGCATCAGCAGTCGCATCCGTCGGTAGAGGCGACAAGGTCGTCTCTGTGTACATGTTTTCCAAAGTCAGAGAAATACTGCTAGTAGCAGGCACCATCTCCTTTTCTTTTTTCTTTCCCCAATATTTGATAATAGCAATATTTGCGTAGGAACGTACTGTTACAGGCTCTCTATCCATGTCTGAACAGCTCCTTTCTCTTCTAATCTTTCTGCTAGATCTTGTGCTTGTGTCAAATTGTCTGCCAAGGCTATGATACAGCCTCCAAGCCCACCACCGCTCATCTTGGCACCCAGAGCACCATGGTTAAGAGCCGTTTCTACCAGATGGTCTGCCTCAGGGCTACTAACACCAATTTCTTTTAGATGTAAATGCGCTTGACTGAGGATTTGCCCCAGTCCTTCAGCATCTTTTCGTGAAATCGCATCCTCTGCCTGCTGAGTCAATTCTCCCAAGGCATGCAAAAACGGTAGGGCATCTTTCCCCTTACTTTGAACCACTTGGATGGCTTCACGAGTATGACCATAAACACCTGTATCAGCAATCACCAAATAGGCGGATAAGTTCATCTCAAGTTCTGTAAATCCTACGTTCTTGATAAAGCGAATAGGCTGGTCACTGAGACAGGTCT
>CAUUIG010000077.1:0-8880 GCA_963545095.1 uncultured Streptococcus sp. | reverse complement strand
GAACAGGGACTAGAAAGGCATTTTCTTCTATATCAGCCAGCACACCACAGGTACCGGTTGAAATAATCTGCTCCACACCATATCCAATCAACCAATCCATAAACTGGGCTGCTGGGGCAGAACCAACAGGAGCCTGAGCCAGACAAATTTCCTCGCCCTTGTAGTTGATAACATAGACTGGATAGGTCTTGGTGGCAGAAACGAATTCGCCAACACAGTCCGCCCCTACTTCCCTCGCATAGCGGTCAATCTCTTCCTCCAAAAATGCATAGATGCACTTCTTTGGTAACTTTAAATCCAAGCCTTCATGATTCGGCATAATGACTGCCTCAGGATTATCATCAAACTCTAAAATAGGAATAGCGTGTTTTTGAATCATAGAATACCTCCTCTAATTTTGTACTATTGTATCAAAAGCGGACCGAATGTCAAGGAGGGAGCTAAGGAACCGAGGAGAAAAACAATACAATCGCCACCAATTCAAAACAACTTGCTTGACAAAAGCTTGACTTCATGGTTTAATATACCCCATAAGGGTATATTTGGAGGTGCCTATGTTTCACTTATTTACAAAAATTGACAGTATTTCTACCAGCGAGTTAGAAGCTAAACTCAAGGAACCAATTCAGCTACTGGATGTTCGGACACCGATGGAATTTCGTAGAGGTCATATCAAAAATGCCAAAAATGTTCCTCTGACCGAAATTGGTTCCTACACACCAGCGACAAATGAAACACTTTATGTCATTTGTCATTCTGGTGTGCGTAGTAAGATGGCTGCTAAAAAGCTAAAGAAAAAAGGCTACGATGTCATCAATGTCCGAGGCGGTATGAGCGCTTGGACAGGAAAAGTCATCTAGAAGCATAAAGGAGAAAGTCAATGAAAATTATTATTGTCGGAGGAGTTGCAGGCGGTATGTCAGCAGCAACCCGTCTCAGACGTCTCATGGAAGACGCTGAGATCATTATTTTTGAGAAAGGTCCCTTTGTTTCCTTTGCAAACTGCGGGCTTCCTTACTATGTTTCAGGAGAAATTGCAAACCGTGATAGTTTATTGGTCCAAACTCCTGAAAGTCTCAAAGCACGTTTTAATCTGAATGTTCGTCCTTTCCATGAGGTCATCCAGATTTCGCCAGAAGAACACACTGTGACTGTGCGACACGATGGACAGGAATTCACAGAAAGCTACGACAAGTTGATTCTCTCCCCAGGAGCTAAACCATTTGTTCCTGCCATTGATGGCTTGGCAGAAGCTAAGAATGCCTACACGCTCCGCAATGTTCCCGATCTCGATGAAATTATGGCAGCCTTGGACAATCATCCAAAAGAAGCTGTCGTTATCGGTGCAGGCTTTATCGGGCTTGAAATGGCTGAAAACCTAGCGAAATGTGGATTGCAAGTTACTATCGTTGAGAAAGCACCCCATGTCTTACCATCATTAGATCAAGAAATGGCAGCCTTTGTCCAAGCAGAATTGGTTAAAAACGGCGTTCGCGTTATCACTTCTCAATCTGCGACTCGATTTGAAGACCAAGGAAAAGTCATCGTTCTCGAAAACGGTCAAAAGATCACTTCTGAACTCACCATCCTTTCTGTCGGTGTTGAACCTGAAAATGGACTGGCTAAAGCTGCGGGGATTGAACTGGGACTCCGTGGTGGAATCTTGGTCGATGAACATTACGAAACTAGTCAAAAAGATATCTTTGCAGTTGGGGATGCCATCGTCGTCAAACAAGAGATTACAGGCCAAGACACTCTCATCTCTCTAGCTTCTCCTGCCAATCGTCAGGGACGCCAAGTAGCGGACATCATCGCAGGACTCGGGCGTACAAACAAGGGCAATATCGGCACTGCTATCGTTCGTGCCTTTGATATGACAGCTGCTTCGACTGGTCTCAGCGAGCGTATCCTTAGCATGAATCAACTTCCTTACAAGGCCCTTCATGTCAGCGGAAAAGACCACGCTGGTTATTATCCAGGCGCTACTGATATGACCTTGAAGCTCCTCTTTGACCCAAATACCGGAAAAATCTATGGTGCTCAAGGAGTTGGGAAGAAAGGTGTTGACAAGCGAATCGATATCCTAGCTACTGCCATCAAGGGAAATCTCACCGTCTTTGACTTACCAGAATTGGAGTTCACCTATGCACCACCATTTGGCTCTGCCAAGGATCCCGTCAATATGCTGGGCTACGCAGCCTTGAACCTTATTGAAGGTCTCAGCGACAATATTCAATGGTACCAGCTCGAAGACGAACTAGCTAAGGGCAAAAAATTCCTTGATGTACGGACAAGTGGCGAATTTCAGAGTGGTAGACTCAAAATCGATACCATTCATATCCCACTAAACGAACTACGGGAACGTTTGAATGAACTAGACAAGAACCAAGCCTACATCGTTAGCTGCCACAGTGGTTTGCGCAGCTATATCGCAGAGCGTATCCTCAAGCAAGCAGGATTTACCGTCCAAAACCTGGACGGCGCTTATTCACTATACAAAATGACTAACCCAGAAGGAGTAGAATATGGAAACTAGTATCAGCATGGCTGACTTTTATGAAAAATATCAAAATGAAAATCTAGAGCTTATCGATGTCCGTGAAGCGCATGAATTCCAAGCAGGACATGCACCAGGTGCCAAAAATCTTCCGTTAAGTAGCTTGGAGCAAGGCTACAAAGAACTCAAACCTGGCCATGAATACCATGTCATCTGTCAAGGTGGAGTGCGCTCTGCATCTGCTTGTCAATTTCTCAGTGCCCAAGGCCTCACCGTTACCAATGTAGAAGGTGGCATGAATGCTTGGCTCGGTCAAGTAGAATAAGCAAAAAGAACTGGATAAAAATTCAATTCCAGGAGAAAATAAAGTAAATCTACCCACAATAAACCGCATAGTATCAAGGTTATTCAACACCTGATACTATGCGGTTTTTAATTTTAAAGACTTTTTACTAGCCTCTCTTGATTCACATTAAACTATTCTAATAATAGATAGATTTTTGCAACTCTCGTCTCAACAAATTAGTTTATTTCCGTTTAATTAAATAGCGAATCGCCTTTTCTAGACGTTCCTTTTGAGCTTCAGGATCGTCTAATGGCTGGTTGATACATTCAGTAAGATTTTCGGTAATGATCATCTCAATCACGCGCTCTACACTAGATTTCACGGCTGTCAGTTGCGTCACAATATCAGCACAGTCACGATCCTCTTCAATCATCTTTTGAATCCCACGCAACTGGCCCTCTGAACGTTTCAGACGAGTAATATACTTTGAGTTTGTCATTTCTTTTTCCTTGCTCGATTTTTCTTCATTATATCTTTAATCAGCTTCTTTGTCAAAATTCTCGTCCACCCAACGCAGTTCTGTTATCAAAGACTTTTCAAAATGTAAACTAGCCATACTGATAACTCGATAGAAATTCCTAATCTTACCTCGCTAAACGAATACGAGTCACGATTCCGTCTGGGTCTGTGATTTCCAACTGGCTCGATGTCAGCCATTTGATTGGTGCATCAATTTCTTGTGCTCGCTGGGCAATCGTTAACAGTTCTTCTTTATGTTTGACTTCAATGACATAATAGGCCAAGCCTGGCAAGCCTTGCTTACGCAGGGCCAGACCCTTTCCTCCCCATTCGTTGACTGCCAAATGATGATGGTAGTCCCCAGCTGCGATCCAACTAGCGCTAGGTACACTGAATTTGTCCTCTAGTCCTAACACCTTTTGATAAAACTGGCTGGACTTTCGACTGTCCTTGACAGAAAGATGAATATGCCCCATTCTCGTACCTTCTGCTAGGATAAAAGGCTCTACCCTTTCTCCCAACTCATAGATATCCTGCGCCGCAAGGGCCTCCGTCACCCCAACAATGCGTCCATCTTCTCGAATATCCCATGTGGAAACTGGCTTATCTCGATAGAGCTCGATGCCATTTCCCTCCAAATCTTCCAAGTAAAGGGCCTCACTGTAACCGTGGTCTGCACCGCCGACAAGAGGAATCTGTAAATCTGTCAGGTGTTTCAAGACATCAGCCAAATCCTTTCGTGTCGGCAAGAGAATAGCCAGATGGTAAAGACCATAATGTTCCCTTACTTCTCCACTCTCTTGTGCTTGAATCAAGTGTACCAAGGCTTTTCCTTCAAGGCCCAGAACAGCCTCTGTCTCAGTTTGAGATAGAACTTCTAAACCAATAATCTGCTGATAAAAGGCTGTTTGACTTGCCAAGTCCTTCACATTTAAAACTGCCTCTGCTAAATAAATGTGGCTCTTGTATTCATAGGTCATAAATGGTCCTCTTTTCATGTTGTAATTTTTGTTGTTACAACTATTATATAATCTCCATCAAGAAAGTCAAGCCAGACAACTCAAAAATATGAAGGATTGAAACAAAAATAGTACACTACAGCTGTTAAAACATTTTTAGAAATTAATTTAACTTTCCTAATTGATTTATTCACATCTTATTTCAATCTACTATAACGCCATTTCAGGATAAGATAAAGTAAATCTTTCCATAATAAAACGCATATTATCAAACTTTTCTGTACTGACAATATGCGTTATTTTAATTTTAAAGACTTTTTGACCAGCTTTTTTTACTTCACAACAAGCTCATAACGTGTCTTACTAGTGAAGGTTGGACCAGCTTTAAGAATGACTTGGTCTTTGAGGTCACTGTGGATGGCATCTGGTAAAGCTTGCGCTTCAAGGGCAATCCCATTGTGCTGTACCATTGGCTGACCTCCTATGATAACACTCTCATCCACAAAGTTTGCTGTGTAGACCACAAAGCAAGGAGCCTCTGTCTTGAAAAGCAGGAAGCGACCTGAGTTTTGGTCATAAAGGAATCCAGCATTGTCATGACCTGCAGGAAGGGCAAATGGATGATCCAAACCAGATACCAGTTGGATTTGCTCATCTTCTTCTGCAAAGATGTCTTTCAACAAGGCACCATTGTAGATATGTTTAACCACATCACGAGTAGCATCTGGAGTTTTGGCAGGAACACCGTCAGGAGCGATTGGGTAAAGCCCCTCTGTGTTTAATTGGAAGACATGGCGGTCAACTGTCTGCGTGAAATCCCCAGACAAGTTGAAATAGCTGTGGTTGGTGGGATTGACCAAGGTATCTTGATCAGTTGTTACCTTGTAGCTGATTTCGTAGGCACCAGTTTCTTCCAAGTGATAACTGATCCAAATCTTGAGATTTCCAGGGAACCCTCCTGTCCCATCTGTACGCTCTGTGTAGAGAGTCAAGCCATGATCGCTCACTTCAACTAGTTCAAACAAGCTAGAATCCCAACCAGTTGAACCACTGTGGTTACAGTTGCTAGCATTGTTGACTTCAAGGTCATAGGTCTTGCCATTTAATTCAAAGGTCGCACCTGCAATACGGCCCGCCACAGGACCTACGCTAGCTCCATGCTTGGGACTATTGCCTACATAGCTATCAAAGTCATCAAATCCCAAGATAACGTTGGCAAAATTTCCAGCCTTGTCAGGTGTGACATAACGCAAGATGGTCGCACCATAAGTCATGACCTCTAGCTGATAACCTGCCTCAGTCTCAAAGCGATAGGCCAAGACATCCTTGCCCTCAACATTTCCAAATACACGCTCTGTGTATGCTTTCATTCTGTTCTCCTTTTACTATTTCTCTCAAGCAAACAAACCATAGAAAGCCTACTGACAATCTATGGTTTATCTGATAATTTACAAATCCTCTTGTCAAGAATTCATAAACACTGTCTTACTTTTGATATTCGTGGATGATAACACCTTGTACCACACGGTTTACTGTACCTGTAGGAGACGGTGTATCTGGTTTATTTTCTACCTTGAGTGAAGTCAATAGGGCAAAGAGTTGGGCATAAACGATGTAAGGGAAAACACGGTAAATATCATTCAAGACACCGCCACAACCAAGGGCCACTTCTTTGACATTTTCAAGACCAAAGGCTTGATCACTCAAAAGCACAACACGGCGAGCAATCTGATCACCAGCAACTTCACGAACCAAGTCCAAGTCGTACTTGCGAGTGTAGTCTGTCGTTGTACCAAAGACCAAAACAACGGTATCTTCGTTGATCAATGATTTTGGACCGTGACGGAAGCCGACTGGACTTTCATACATAGTCGCAACTTGACCAGCTGTTAATTCCAAAATCTTGAGCTGAGCTTCATGAGCAAGTCCAAAGAAAGGACCAGCGCCTAGATAGATGACACGGTTAAAGTCTAGGTCAACAAGCTCTTTGACATCTTCTGCATTGTCTAGAATTTTACGGGCAAGACTAGATACAACTTCAAAACGTTCAGCTTTAACAGCAAATTCTGTAGGATCAAAGACCAAGAGAGCTGTTAACATCATAGACGTAAAGCTAGAAGTCATGGCAAAGCCAGCATCATTAGAAGCAGCTGGTTGCAAGAGCAAGAGATTACGGTCATCACCGTGGGCTTGAAGAGCCAATTTACCATCTGCTGCACATGTAATGGTCACTTGATAAAGGTCATCCACCAAGGCTTTGGCCAAATCAACAGTCGCCACACTTTCAGGCGAATTCCCACTACGAGCAAAAGATACAAGGACAGTCGCCACATCTTTTTTCAAATAAGTTTCTGGATTGGCAACGATATCTGTTGTCGCAATAGCATTGAAATTCCATTTGCGTTCGTCATAGACTTCCTTAAAGTAAGGTACCAAGGTATCTCCCACATAAGCAGAAGTCCCAGCACCTGTCAAGATAACCTTGATATAGTCATGTTTATCAGCAATCCCTTGTAGGAAGGCTACAATTTCTTCACGCTTTGCTTGATAAGATTCAAAAGCTTCTTTCCATACATCAGGCTGTTGGTAGATTTCACGTGTAGTGATTTCTGCACCCAATTCAATCAAGTCTTCTTTTGTATAATGTAGCATTGAGTTCCTCTTTTTCTATTAAATATGGGAATGGGAGTAAGCCCCATTCCCATGTATATTCTATATAAGTTGTTCTAACGATTTTCACGTTATCACATCTTATTGAATCGAGTTCCAACTAAAATCTTTGGGAAAAAGATCGATTATCGTCGGAGCATCGCTCCATCCTCCTATCGCCTATTTTCCCTATGATTTTCAAGTTGTCACATCTTATTCATCTTCGTCATCATCGAAGCCTGCTAACAGGTCATTAACTTTCACAATGCTTTCTGTAGCACGGCTCTTGTAGTCCGCATCTGCGCCTGTAAGGCTCGCATTGATAAATTCAATCACCATTGGAAGATTCATCCCTGCGTAAAGGTCGATGTCACGACCTTCCATGATCAAGCGACTCACCACGTTACATGGTGTTCCACCGAGAAGATCCGCAAAGACTAGGAAATCATCCAATCCTTCAATAGCAGCTTCAAATTTTGCAGTAAAGTCTTCTGGTCCATCTTCTGGAAGAAGAGCTACCGCATGAATATTGTCTTGTGGACCCATAATCATTTCTGTGCTACCTTTAAGTTCCTCACAGAAACGACCATGACTCACCAAAATTAATGATTTCGTCATAAATTATGCACCCATTCCAAGTACAAATTTACCAAAGGCAGAAAGAGCCAAAGCAAGTGCGATAATAATACCGATAGCTTTAGTAGAGTTCATACCTTTCTTACCAAGCAACCAGAAGATAAAGGCAGTAAAGATTGCTGGAAGCAAGCGTGGGAAGATTGAGTTCAAGATGTCTTGGAAGTCAATCATCTTTTCACCGATTGGCAATTTGTAAGAAATTTCAAAGTTGATCATTGTTGCTACAAGAGCACCCATCATGAATACACCAAGTACAGATGCAGCGTCAATCAAAGCTGTCAAAGTACTTTGCATGTTGTTGATAAGGTTAACCCCTTCTTTGTAGGCAAATTCCAACTGTTTCCAACGGAAGATGTCATACGCTACTGCAACTGCGATCCAAAGGAAGATACCCCAAGGTTGACCAGCGATAGCCATTGTTGCTGCGATAGATCCCATGATAGCAGGTACAAGTGAACCAAAGATAGTATCTCCAAGAGGAGCGAATGGTCCCATCAAACCTGTCTTGATACCGTTAACGGCATCTTTTGAACCTACACCATCTTTTTCTTCCATGGCAAGGTCAAAACCAGCGATAATAGTGTGGAAGAATGGTGAAGTATTGAAGAATTGAGTATGAACTTTCATCATTTCTTTCAATTCAGGAGTTCCATCCCCATACATTTTACGCAATTGAGGCAAGATCATGTAAAGGTAACCAGAAGCTTGCATACGTTCGTAGTTCCAACCCAATTGGAAAGTAAACAAGCTACGTTTGTTGATTTGATTAAAATCTTCTTTTGTAAGTTTGTAATTAGAATTCGTCATCTTCGATTTCCCCACTTTCTGATGGTGTAGAAGGTGCTGCTACAGCTACTTTTTGGCTATTTTTGAAGTGAAGCACTGCAAGGAAGATACCTACGATAGAGATACCAATCATAGACAAACCTTTAAAGTTGTTCACGAAACCAATTTTTTCAGCCACATCTTTAGGTAGAGTACCTACGATACCAGCAACAGCGCCACCAAGACCTGTTACATATGAGTAAAGAACAGTCAACATAGCTGTCAAACCAAATCCCATAGCAAGGTAGTGAAGGTTACGTTTAACTGGAAGGTAACGAAGCAAGATTGCAAATCCAAGACCTGGAAGCATACGTCCTGCGAGTGTCAAACCATCTGCAACCCATTTGTATGCTTCAACTAAGTCTACCACTGATTGTACGAAGGCACCACCAAAGGCAAGCGCGAAGAAGACTGGGAGGGCACGAGATAAAGCCCAAGGAATCGCACCAAGTAGGTAGTTGCGTTCAATACCTTTATAGTCAAAGCGTTCGATTGCAGCATCCACACGG
>CAUUIG010000076.1:0-8926 GCA_963545095.1 uncultured Streptococcus sp. | reverse complement strand
AGAAGCACTACGAAAATACTGTTCTCCATAGTGACCAAGGCTGGCAATACCAACATGCATCTTACCATCAATTTTTGGAGAGTAAGGGAATTCAAGCATCCATGTCACGTAAAGGTAACAGCCCAGACAATGGTATGATGGAGTCCTTCTTTGGGATTCTGAAATCGGAAATGTTTTACGGTTATGAGAAGTCGTTTCAGTCGCTTAAGCAATTGGAACAAGCTATTGTAGACTATATTGATTACTACAACAATAAACGAATTAAGGTAAAACTAAAAGGACTTAGCCCTGTACAATACAGAACTAAATCCTTCGGATAAATTAATTGTCTAACTTTTGGGGGTCAGTACAGTTCAAAACTGGATACTATGCTTTTTTTCTGATTTCAAAGACTTTTCCTAGCCTCTTTTTTGCTTCTTATCTCCCCTTTTTCATGATGTATTTTCGTATAGGTGTTTCAACCATTTGAACGATTTCAAATCCTTCTTTTTGGTAAAGATTTTGAGCTCTTTGATTTGCCTCGAAGACATTTAGAGAAATACTATCTATATCTTCATTTGCAAAGGCCAAACTAACAAATTTCTTTAAAACTTGGCTACCTAAGCCTTGCCCCTGTTTCTGGGGGGTGATAAAAAATCTTCCAATATGAAGATTACTGTCTTCTTGCCTGATTTTCTGGATGATCCCCACAAACTCTTGTCCATCAAAGATAGAAAAGATTCCTTCCAAATCTTGCAAAACTTGAATTGTCAAGGGAAAAGGAATCATTGTTCCCATCCATTGTTCTTGAAAGGATTTACCAAGAGAGTTGGACCATTGGCATACGAGCTGAGCGTTTTCTGTAGTCACCTTTTCTTCAAAACGAATTGTCATCTTGACCTCACCATCTTATCTATGTTTCTCCATTATACTACTTCTCCCATTTTTTACGAATAGATAAGTATGATTGATTTTTATTTTTTTCTTGTCGGGAGCATTCTCGCTTCCTTTCTTGGTTTGGTCATTGACCGTTTTCCTGAGCAATCCTTTATCCGACCGGCTAGTCACTGCGATTCCTGTCAGACTCGCTTGCGTCCGCTAGATTTGATTCCGATTCTCTCACAGGTTTTCAATCGCTTTCGCTGTCGCTACTGCAAGGCTCGCTATCCTGTCTGGTATGCCCTTTTGGAACTAGGCTTAGGTGTCATCTTTCTGGCTTGGTCTTGGGAATTGCTTTCCTTGAGTCAAGTCATCCTAATCTCTGGTGGCTTGACCTTAAGTATCTACGACTTTCGCCATCAGGAATATCCCCTACTGGTCTGGATTATCTTTCATCTGCTTCTAATGGTCTGCTCTGGCTGGAATATGGTCATGGTCTTCTTCCTTGTCCTTGGAATTTTGGCTCATTTTATCGATATCCGCATGGGTGCAGGGGATTTTCTCTTTTTAGCTTCTTGTGCACTCGTCTTTAGCGCAACAGAATTACTGATCTTGATTCAGTTTGCTTCTGCGACGGGAATTCTAGCCTTTCTCCTGCAAAAGAAAAAGGAAAGACTTCCTTTTGTGCCTTTCCTCTTACTTGCTGCTTGTGTGATTATTTTTGGTAAGCTACTGCTTGTTTGATAAAGTCCTCAATCGGCTCTCCTTGATGGAGAGCTTTTACGATTTTTGAACCGACGATAACGCCATCTGACACCGCATTAAAGCGTTCTACATCGGCTTGACTAGATACACCAAAACCTGTCAAGACTGGGATGTCAGCAACTTGATGCAATTGTGCCAAGTGCTTGTCCAAATCTGCACGGTAATTGCCTGATTTTCCTGTCACTCCATTGATGGCAACGGCATAGACAAAGCCTTCTGCCCCTTCAATCAACTCTTTCTGACGCTCAATCCCTGTGGTCAAGCTTACTAAAGGAATCAAGGCCATGTCTGTATCTACCAAAAAGGGCTCTACAAAGTTAGCATGTTCATGAGGCAGGTCTGGGATAATCAAGCCTTTCACAGCTGTATCAGCCAGATCTTTGACAAAGTTCTCCACACCGTACTGAAAGAGGGGGTTGAAGTAGGTCATAATGACCAGTGGAACCTCTGTCTCAATGATTTTCAAGGTTTCAACCAAAGCTTGTGTCGAAGTCCCGTGGGCTAGACTGCGCAAGCCTGCTTCTTCGATAACAGGTCCATCTGCAACAGGGTCTGAAAAGGGAATGCCCACTTCAATAGCAGAGACACCCAAATCTTCTAAAAAGTAGATTGTTTCAGCAAGACCGTCCAAACCTTTCTCATGGTCTCCAGCCATGATATAGGGAACAAAAATTCCTTTTCCAGTTACTTTTATAGCATTTAATTTTTCTGTTAGTGTCTTAGGCATGAGCTTCTCCCTTCTTTGCTACATCTGCTTCCAAGCGGTCCTTGACTTGAACCACATCCTTGTCCCCACGACCTGATAGACAGACTATCATAGACTTGTCTGGACCGAGTTCTTTAGCCAATTTCACCGCAAAAGCGATAGCATGGCTAGATTCCAAGGCTGGGATAATCCCTTCCACACGAGACAAGAGTTGGAATCCTTCCAAGGCTTCCTCATCTGTCACAGGAACATAGCTGGCACGTTTGATATCGTGGTAGTGAGAATGTTCTGGACCGATACCAGGATAGTCCAAACCTGCTGAGATAGAGAAGGCTTCAAGAATTTGACCATGAGCATCTTGGAGCACATCCATGAGGGAACCGTGAAGGACACCCGGACGACCCTTGGTCAAGGTAGCTGCGTGGTGCTCCGTATCTACACCAAGTCCAGCCGCTTCAGCTCCATACATAGCTACAGACTCATCTTCTACAAATGGATGGAAGAGCCCAATAGCATTAGAACCACCACCAACACAGGCTACTAGGGCATCTGGCAAATCTTGGCCTGTCATATCGCGATACTGTTGTTTAGCTTCTCTACCGATGACACTTTGGAAGTCACGAACAATTTCTGGGAAAGGATGAGGTCCCAAGGCAGAACCAAGGATATAGTGGGTATCATCGATATTAGCCACCCATGAACGAAGGGCTGCATTAACAGCATCCTTGAGCACGCGCGAACCGTCTGTCACAGCCTCAACCTTAGCTCCCAAAAGCTCCATACGGAAGACATTGAGGGCTTGGCGTTTGACATCTTCCTCACCCATATAGATAGTACATTCCATGTTAAAGAGGGCCGCAGCTGTTGCAGTTGCCACACCGTGCTGACCAGCACCTGTTTCTGCGATAATTTTCTTTTTACCCATACGTTTAGCCAGAAGAACTTGTCCCAAGGCATTGTTAATCTTGTGGGCCCCTGTATGGTTAAGGTCTTCCCGTTTGAGGTAAATCTTGGCTCCGCCGATATGCTGGGTCAAGTTTTTTGCGTAGTAAAGAGGAGTTTCACGTCCTACATACTGGCGTAAGAGCTGGTTTAATTCCTCTTGGAAACTTGGATCTGCCTGACTTTCACGATAGGCCTTCTCCAACTCCAAAACTGCTGTCATCAATGTTTCTGGAACGAAACGTCCACCGAATTTTCCGTAAAATCCATCTTTATTTGGTTCTTGATATGCCATTCTTTACCCTCTCTATAAATCTTCTAATCTTTTCATGATCTTTTTGTCCATCTGTCTCCACTCCGCTTGATACATCTACTGCATAGGGAGTAAAGTGTAGAATTGCTTTTGCTACATTGTCTTCCTTAAGGCCACCTGCGATAAAGAAAGGCTGAGTTAATCCAGTCGTATCCAGTTGACCCCAATCAAAGGTCTGGCCACTCCCAGCTACAGGGGCATCAAAGAGTAGATAATCTGCCTGAGAATTGGGCACATGACCCTCTCCATCCACCTGCACAGCCTGAATACTGGCACAAGGCACATTCTCAAATAAATCATCCGCCACCTGACCGTGAACTTGAACTAAGTCCAAGCCAACTTTGTCAATGACTTCTAGCAGTTGAGCCCGACTTGGTGAAACAAATACACCAACCTTTTTGACATCTGCAGGAATAAGCTTTGCCAGCTCAGCAGCCTGATTCAAGGTCACCTGTCTTTTACTAGGTGCGAAGACAAAACCGATATAGTCGGCTCCTGCTGACACGGCTGTCTCCACCGCTTCTTTGGTCGATAATCCGCAAATTTTAACCTTTGTCAATCTGCAACTCCTTGATTCTCTGGACCACATCTTCTGCCTGCATGAGAGCTGTCCCAACCAAAATTCCGTTAAAGTATGGTGCTACTCGTTCTGCATCCTTCCCTGTGAAAATAGCAGATTCAGAAATGTAATAGTGATTTTCCTTAAAGTGCTGGGCCAAGTCCACACTGGTCTGCAAGTCAACTTCAAAGGTGGTCAAGTTGCGGTTATTGACCCCGATAATCTGGGCACCAAGTCTGTGAGCCACTTCTAGTTCAGCTAGATTGTGAGTTTCCACTAAAACTTCCAGACCAAGCTCTGTCGCGTAGTCATAAAGTTCCTTGAGGCGTTCTTCGGACAAGGCTGCCACGATGAGCAAGATAACTGTCGCACCGGCATTGCGAGCGCGGATGATTTGCTTTTCATCGATGATAAAGTCCTTGTTGAGCGTTGGAATGTTTACCTGACTGGAAATCTCCCGTAGATAATCCAAATGTCCTTTAAAGAAAACTTCATCTGTCAGAACAGAAATCATCACTGCGCCGTTTGCTTCATAAGTCTGAGCCTGTTGCACAATATCCACATCTAGATTGATATCTCCCAGACTAGGGCTAGCCTTCTTGACTTCAGCGATAACCTGTAAACGGTCTTGGTGTTGTTTTAGATAGTCAGCCAAGCGATAGGTCTGGCGCAGGGGCTGGATTTGCTCTATCTTCATTTGCTCGACCTCACGCGCCTTCTGCTCCAAAATTCGTGCTAAAAATTCCTGACTCATTTTTGGTACTCCTGTAACAGTCTGAGTTTTTCAAGGGCCTTGCCACTAGCAATGACTTGACGGGCCAAGGCAACTCCTTCCTTGATACTAGCTACCTTACCATTAGCATAGAAACCAAGACCAGCATTTAAAACTGTCGTTTCCAAGAATGGACTTGGTTCATTTTTAAGAACGCTGAGCAAAATTTCTGCATTTTCCTGAGCATTGCCACCACGGATATCTTCGATAGCGTAGCGCTCCATCCCCAAATCCTCTGGAGTAAAGCTTGACAAGGTGATTTCGCCATTTTCAAGAAGAGCAATATTGGTTGTTCCGTTCAAGCCAGCTTCATCCAATCCTTCTGGCCCAGCAACTACGATGGCACGTTTGCGACCCATATTTTTCAAAACCTGAGCTGTACTTTCTAGAAGTTCTGGACGACTAATACCAAGAAGCTGTGTTTCCAAGGCCATTGGGTGAATCAGTGGACCAGTCAAGTTCATAATCGTTGGAATTCCCAATTCCAAACGAGCTGGCATGATGTATTTCATAGCTGGGTGCATATTTTTGGCAAAGAGAAAGACGATGCCAGTCTTATCAAAGACCTTACCTAGTTCAGCTGGTTTGAGGTCAAGGTTGATACCCAAGGCTTCGAGGACATCTGCAGAACCAGATTTAGAAGAAATCGAGCGGTTACCGTGCTTGGCCATATGAACACCGCCACCAGCCAAGACAAAGGCTGCAGTTGTGGAAATATTAAAACTGAAAGACTTGTCCCCACCTGTACCACAGTTGTCCATGGCATCATGAATCTCAGTTGGAATATGTTGGGCATGTCCTCTCATGACTTGGGCAATGGCTGTGCGTTCTTCAGGTGTTTCCCCCTTCATCTTAAGAGCTAAGAGGAGAGAAGCAATCTGTGCTTCCGTTACACGCCCAGTTACGATACGCTCAATGACATCCGTCATTTCCACACCTGATAAATTTTCAAATTTTGCTAGTTTTTCAATAATCTCTTTCATCCTAGTTTCCTCACTTTACAACCTTCTCGATAAAATTCCGAATAGAAGACAAGCCATCTGGCGTTCCGATACTCTCTGGATGGTACTGGAAGCCATAAATCGGCAGGTTTTTATGTTGAATCCCCATGATGGCTTGGTCATCAGTCGAACGAGCTGTCACTTCAAAGTCTTCTGGCATTTCTTCAATCAAAATACTGTGGTAACGCATGACCGCATGGCCATCCTCAATGCCTTGATACAAAACAGATGGGGCTTCAAAGCTGATATTGCTCTGTTTCCCATGCATGACTTTTGGAGCCAAGCCTAGCTTACCACCAAAGACTTCTGCGATGGCTTGGTGACCCAAACAAATCCCAAGAATCGGCTTCTTGCCAGCAAAGTCACGAATCATATCTTCCATCTTTCCAGCATCAACTGGCCAACCAGGACCAGGAGAAAAGACCAGACCATCTGCTTTTTCAGCTTCTTCATACAGCTTGGGATCATCATTTCTCAAGACCTGCACTTCTGCAAAATTCCCAATGTACTGCGCCAAGTTATAGGTAAAAGAATCATAGTTGTCAATCAATAAAATCATGGTCTTAGTTCTCCAATTCTAGTCATAGATTTAGCCTTGTTAATGGTTTCTTGGTATTCGTTTTGGGCGATAGAGTCATAGACAATCCCTGCCCCAGCCTGCACATAGGCTGTTTGATTTTTAAGAATCATGGTTCGGATGGCAATGGCAAAGTCCATATCACCTGTCGCAGACAAGTAGCCGATTGCTCCTGCATATACTCCCCGTTTTTCTGTTTCCAATTCATAGATACGTCTCATAGCTCGAATCTTTGGTGCTCCAGAAACGGTTCCAGCTGGAAGTGTTGCTTTCAAGGCATCCATAGCAGTGAGTTCTGGAAGCAAACGCCCCTTGACCACACTGGTCAAATGCATGACGTAGCGGAAAAGCTCTACTTCCATATACTTAGTGACTTGGACACTGGCCGTTTCAGAGATGCGACCAATATCATTTCGTCCCAAGTCTACTAACATTCGATGCTCTGCTGTTTCTTTCTCATCCGAAAGCAGGTCTGTCGCCAAAGACTTGTCTTCTTCATCCGTAGCTCCTCTTGGTCGCGTACCCGCAATTGGATTGGTTGTCACGATACCATTTTTGACAGAAACCAAACTTTCAGGACTAGCACCGATAATCTGATAATCCCCAAAATCATAGAAATAAAGGTAATTGGATGGATTGATCACGCGGAGATTTCTGTAGAAGTCAAATGGATTTCCAGTAACTTCTGCTGAAAAACGCTGACTGAGTACACATTGAAACATATCCCCGTTACGAATCAAGTCACGAGCGATTTCCACCATTTCCTCAAACTTCTGAGGAGCAATATGGGGTTTGAAGTCTAACGGAGATAGATCCAAGTCTTCAAATTCATTTGGAGCAGGAATGCGTAATTCCTCAAGCACTTGGTTCAAGGCTTCTTCCAAGTCTTCTTGACTACGCTCACTATAGAGAGCATCTTCAATGACATGAATTTTTTCCTTCTTGTGGTCAAAGACCATATAACTCTCATAGACAAAGAAATGCATGTCTGGCGTTCCAATTGTATCTTCAGGAATTTGACCAATTTCTTCATAAAGCGAAATCATATCGTAACCAACAAAACCAATGGCTCCCCCACCAAAAGGTAGATCTGAGTGGTGCTGGCTCTTATGAGTCACTTCATAAAGGAAATCCAAGGGATCCTGTTCAATCACTTGACCATTTTGATAAAGGATCCCATTTTCAAACTTAATCTCAAAAACTGGATTATAGGCTAGGATAGAAAAACGAGCTGTTTCCTTGTCTCTCGGAATACTCTCTAAGATAACCTTGTGTTGCCCCTTTAGGCGCATATAAGCCAAGATTGGTGATAAGACATCTCCATGAATGATTCGTTCCATTGTAATTTCCCTTTCAGTTCTACTTCTAGTCCGTGGCGACTGTATGAAAAATCCCCACGCAAAATAACTTGCGTGAGGACGAAATTCGCGGTGCCACCTCAATTATAGGATTTCTCCTATCTCTCATTCCTGTCTCAGATACCTCCTGTAACAGGCTGTGCGATAAAGGGCACTCCCTTGAGAATTATGTTTTCTTCTCTCGTTTCAGATGGATCCAACCATACAGCTTTCTCTGCTTGTTTCCAGCAACCACAAGCTCTCTGTGAGAGAAAGGACTGTAATTTTTCCATCTATTATTTTTTAGCTTCTAGGTAGTCTGCAATCGCAGCTACGTCCTTGTCTCCACGACCAGAGACATTGATGATGATAATGTCGTCTTTACTTAGTTTCGGTGCGCGTTTAACTGCTTCTGCGATAGCGTGTGAGCTTTCAATGGCTGGTATAATCCCTTCAGTCTTGCTGAGAAGGAGGAGAGCCTGAACAGCTTCTTCATCCGTCGCAGCCACATATTCCACGCGACCTGAATCTTTGAAGTAGGCGTGTTCTGGGCCAACCCCTGGATAGTCCAATCCAGCTGAGATAGAGTAAACTGGAGCCAACTCTCCGTCTTCCTTAAAAACTGCATAGGTCTTCATGCCGTCGACAATTCCGATGCTACCTTTTGTCATAGTAGCTGCGTGCTTATCTGTGTCAAGTCCATGACCAGCAGCTTCGACCCCAACCAATTTAACTTCTTCATCAGCCACATACTGAGAAAAAGCACCGATGGCATTGGAACCACCACCTACACAGGCAATAACGTAGTCTGGTAAACGACCTTCTTTTTCTAAGATTTGACGACGAGATTCTTCACTGATGACTTTTTGGAACTCGTGGACAATGGTTGGATATGGGTGAGGTCCCACAGCAGATCCCAGAACATAAAAGGCTTCAAGGTCATTCATCCATGCTCCAAAGGCTGCATCAACAGCATCTTTGAGGGTACGAGTCCCTGTTTCAACTGCGTGAACAGTTGCTCCCATCATCTCCATACGGAAAACATTGAGACGTTGACGCTCCACATCTTCTGCCCCCATGTAGACATCACAGGCCA
>CAUUIG010000075.1:0-8976 GCA_963545095.1 uncultured Streptococcus sp. | reverse complement strand
AACAAGAAGCAGAAAAAATGATTGCAAAGAAAGCTTAGAAATGAGCTTTCTTTTTGTACACTAGATAGATTGTTGATAAAGTTTACAGTGAATGAATTTTTGAACAGAAAAACTAAAAATTGGCTAGTAAATTTAGGAAAAAACTGAGCACAATGAGATTTTTTGTGTTATAATATTCTATGAATAGCTATGCCCACGTTTAGCTATTGAATATTACGAAGTTAGAAACTTGGAAGATAGAGAGGATGCGATGTAATGGCTAGAGAAGGCTTTTTTACAGGTCTAGATATTGGAACAAGCTCTGTCAAGGTGCTTGTAGCCGAGCAGAGAAATGGTGAATTAAATGTAATTGGCGTGAGTAATGCCAAAAGTAAAGGTGTAAAGGATGGAATTATTGTTGATATTGATGCAGCAGCAACTGCTATCAAATCGGCAATTTCCCAAGCTGAAGAAAAAGCAGGCATTTCAATTAAATCGGTGAATGTTGGTTTGCCAGCTAATCTCTTACAGGTAGAACCAACTCAAGGAATGATTCCAGTAACATCTGATACCAAGGAAATTATGGATCAAGATGTCGAAAATGTTGTCAAATCAGCTTTGACAAAGAGTATGACACCTGACCGTGAAGTCATTACCTTCATTCCTGAGGAATTTATTGTTGATGGCTTCCAAGGGATTCGTGACCCACGTGGTATGATGGGGGTTCGCCTTGAAATGCGTGGCTTGCTTTATACAGGCCCTCGCACTATTTTACATAACCTACGTAAGACAGTTGAACGTGCAGGTGTTCAGGTTGAAAATGTTATCATTTCACCACTAGCAATGGTTCAATCAGTTTTGAACGAAGGTGAACGTGAATTTGGTGCTACAGTGATTGATATGGGGGCAGGTCAAACGACTGTCGCTACAATTCGTAACCAAGAACTCCAGTTCACCAATATTCTCCAAGAAGGCGGAGATTATGTAACTAAGGATATCTCTAAAGTCTTGAAGACATCACAGAAACTAGCCGAAGGTTTGAAATTAAACTATGGAGAGGCTTATCCTCCTCTCGCAAGTAAAGAAACATTCCAAGTCGAAGTGATCGGGGAAGTAGAACCTGTTGAAGTAACAGAAAATTACTTGTCAGAGATTATTTCTGCACGAATCAAGCATATATTTGAACAAATCAAACAAGACTTGGAGAGAAGACATTTATTGGATCTTCCTGGTGGAATTGTTTTGATCGGTGGAAATGCTATTTTACCGGGTATGGTAGAATTGGCTCAAGAAGTCTTTGGCGTTCGTGTCAAACTCTATGTTCCAAACCAAGTTGGTATTCGCAATCCAGCCTTTGCGCATGTGATTAGTCTATCGGAATTCGCTGGACAATTGACAGAAGTCAATCTTTTGGCTCAACGAGCAGTCAAGGGTGAAGTTGCTCTGACTCATCAACCAATTAGTTTTGGGGGAATGATTCAGAAAACAGCTCAGTTTGTACAATCAACGCCTGTTCAACCAGCTCCTACTCCAGAAGTGGAGCCGGTGGCTCCTACAGAACCAATGGCGGATTTCCAACAAGCTTCACAAAATAAACCGAAATTAGCAGATCGTTTCCGTGGCTTGATCGGAAGCATGTTTGACGAATAAAGAGGAAAAATAAATTATGACATTTTCATTTGATACAGCTGCTGCTCAAGGTGCAGTGATTAAAGTAATTGGTGTCGGTGGAGGTGGTGGCAATGCCATCAACCGTATGGTCGACGAAGGTGTTACAGGCGTAGAATTTATCGCAGCAAACACAGATGTACAAGCATTGAGTAGTACAAAAGCTGAGACTGTTATTCAGTTGGGACCTAAATTGACTCGTGGTTTGGGTGCAGGAGGTCAACCTGAGGTTGGTCGTAAAGCTGCTGAAGAGAGCGAAGAAACATTGACAGCTGCTATCAGTGGAGCGGATATGGTCTTCATTACTGCTGGTATGGGTGGTGGATCAGGTACGGGTGCAGCTCCTGTTATTGCCCGTATTGCTAAAGATTTAGGTGCTCTTACTGTTGGTGTTGTGACACGTCCTTTTGGTTTTGAAGGAAGCAAACGTGGACAATTTGCTGTTGAAGGAATCAATCAACTTCGCGAACATGTAGATACTCTATTGATTATTTCAAACAACAACTTGCTTGAAATTGTTGATAAGAAAACTCCTCTTCTTGAAGCACTTAGCGAAGCAGATAACGTACTTCGCCAAGGTGTTCAAGGAATTACTGACTTGATTACAAACCCAGGATTGATTAACCTTGACTTTGCCGATGTGAAAACAGTTATGGCAAATAAAGGGAACGCCCTAATGGGTATCGGTATTGGTAGTGGAGAAGAACGTGTAGTAGAAGCAGCTCGTAAAGCAATCTACTCACCACTTCTTGAAACAACGATTGATGGTGCTGAGGATGTTATCGTCAACGTTACTGGCGGACTTGACTTGACTTTGATTGAAGCAGAAGAAGCATCGGAAATCGTTAACCAAGCAGCTGGTCAAGGAGTGAACATCTGGCTCGGAACATCTATTGATGAAAGCATGCGTGATGAAATTCGCGTAACAGTTGTTGCAACAGGTGTTCGTCAAGATCGTGTTGAAAAGGTAGTAGCTCCACAAGCTAGACCTACTACTAACTACCGTGAGACAGTGAAACCAGCTCATTCACATGGATTTGATCGTCATTTTGATATGGCTGAAACTGCAGAAATTCCAAGTCCAGCACCTCGTCGCACAGAAACTTCTCAATCTTCAGCGTTTGGTGATTGGGACTTGCGTCGTGAGACAATTGTTCGACCAACTGATTCAGTGGTATCACCAGTTGAACGTTTCGAAGCACCATCTTTAGAAGAGGATGAATTAGAAACTCCTCCATTTTTCAAAAATCGTTAAGTAAATGAATTTGAAAGAAAATACAGAACGTGTTTTTCAACAAATAAAAGATGCAAGTCAGCAGGCAGGAAGAGAAGATAATTCTGTTTCAGTTCTTGCTGTTACAAAATATGTAGACGTGCCGACAGCGGAGGCTTTGCTTCCGCTAGGTGTGCATCATATTGGTGAAAATCGTGTAGATAAGTTCCTTGAGAAATATGAAGCTTTAAAAGATAGAAATATTACCTGGCATTTGATTGGAACCTTGCAAAGACGCAAGGTCAAAGATGTCATTCAGTATGTTGATTATTTCCACGCTTTGGATTCATTAAAGCTAGCAGAAGAAATTCAAAAGAGAAGTGACCGAGTTGTTAAGTGTTTCTTACAAGTGAATATCTCAAGGGAAGAGAGCAAACATGGTTTTTCAAAGGAAGAACTACTGGAGCTCTTGCCAGAATTAGCAACCTTAGATAAAATTGAATATGTAGGCTTGATGACTATGGCTCCTTTTGAAGCTAGTAGTGATGAGTTGAAAGAAATTTTTAAAGCTACACAGGATTTGCAACTAGAAATTAGAGAAAAACAAATTTCCAATATGCCAATGACGGACTTGAGTATGGGTATGAGTCGTGACTACAAGGAAGCGGTTGAATTTGGCTCAACATTTGTCAGAATTGGTACAGCATTTTTTAAGTAGGAAAGAAATATGTCTTTAAAAGATAGATTTGATAGATTTATAGATTATTTTACAGAAGATGGAGAAGATGCTGGTATTACTTATCAGCCTAAAGCTGAGGAACCGATTGTGGCTCCAGTTCCTTCCGTAAAAGAGTTACCTCAACAAGTTGCAACTACGCCATCTAAAGAAAAAAACATTACTCGTCTTCATGCCCGTCAACAAGAGTTGGCTATGCAAAGTCAACGTTCTACAGATAAGGTGACAATTGATGTTCGTTACCCACGCAAATACGAAGATGCTACAGATATTGTTGATTTATTAGCTGGTAACGAAAGTATTTTGATTGATTTTCAATATATGACAGAGATTCAAGCACGTCGTTGTTTAGATTATCTGGATGGAGCTTGTCATGTTCTAGCTGGAAATTTGAAAAAGGTAGCTTCTACCATGTATCTGTTGACACCAGTGAATGTTATTGTAAATGTTGAAGATATTCGTTTACCAGATGAATCACAAAATGGTGAATTTGGTTTTGACATGAAACGTACGAGAGTGAAATAATGCTCTTTCTCATTCGTTTTATTCAAAATGCAGTAGATATCTATTCACTGATTTTAGTCGTTTTTGCTCTGATGTCTTGGTTCCCAAATGCTTATGAATCGCGCCTAGGTCGCTTGATTATTAGCTTAGTGAAACCGATAATAGCTCCTTTACAACGCTTACCCCTTCAGATTGCAGGGCTTGACTTGTCTGTCTGGATTGCGGTATTATTAGTGCATTTTTTAGGGAACCAATTGATTCGACTTTTAGTGATTTTTCTATGAACAAGATGATTTATCAACACTTTTCTAAGAATGATTCGTCTTTTATTGATAAGGGAGCCGAATGGATAAAAAAGGTAAAAGATTCTTATTCTCCTTTTTTAAGCCCCTTTGTAAATCCTCATCAAGAAAAGATTTTAAAGGTTCTAGCATCAACGAAGGGCATCTCCTACATGAGTAGTCGGCAGTTTCTTGAAACTGAATACGTACGGATACTCCTGTATCCTGATTATTTTGAACCCGAATTCTCTGATTTTGAACTATCCTTGCAAGAAATAGTTTATTCTAATAAGTTTGAACGTTTAACGCATGCAAAAATATTAGGGACTGTTTTAAATCAGCTGGGAATTGATAGGAAGCTGTTTGGTGATATCTTAGTCAATGAAGAGAGAGCACAGATTATCATTAATCGACAGTTTACTCTCCTTTTCCAAGACGGCATTAGGAAAATTGCCCGTCTACCTGTTCATCTAGAAGAACGGGATTTTACTGAGAAAATTGCTACAGCAGAAGATTATCGAGAATTGGATATTTGTATCGCTAGTTCTAGATTAGATGTTTTCCTAGCGGGGGTCTTCAAGTTGTCAAGAAATCAGGCAAATCAGTTAATTGAAAAGCAGGCAGTTCAAGTTAATTACCATTTAGTTGAAAAATCAGATTATATAGTTCAGGTTGGTGACTTGATTAGTGTAAGGAAATTTGGTCGATTGAAACTCATTAGAGATAATGGGCAAACCAAAAAAGATAAAAAGAAATTAACGGTCCAATTGTTATTAAGTAAGTGAGGAAAAATATGCCAATTACATCGTTAGAAATCAAAGATAAAACCTTTAGCACACGCTTCAGAGGGTTTGATCAAGAAGAAGTAGATGAATTTTTAGATATTGTAGTCCGTGATTATGAGGATTTAGTTCGCTCTAATCATGACAAGGATTTACATATTAAGAGTTTGGAAGAGCGTTTGTCTTACTTTGATGAGATGAAAGATTCATTGAGCCAGTCTGTATTGATTGCACAAGACACAGCTGAACGAGTAAAACAAGCTGCAGCTGAACGTTCAAATAATATTATCCATCAAGCAGAGCAAGATGCACAACGTTTATTGGAAGAAGCTAAGTATAAGGCAAATGAAATTCTTCGTCACGCAACTGATAATGCTAAGAAGGTTGCTGTTGAAACAGAAGAATTGAAGAACAAGAGTCGTGTCTTCCACCAACGTCTCAAATCTACCATTGAGAGCCAGTTAGCAATTGTTGAATCATCAGATTGGGAAGACATTCTTCGCCCAACAGCGACTTATCTTCAAACAAGTGATGAGGCCTTTAAAGAAGTTGTTAGCGAAGTTTTAGGTGACTCTGTCTTACAACAACATTCAGAGGAAGAACCAATTGATATTACTCGTCAGTTTTCTCCTGAGGAAATGGCAGAGTTGCAGGCGCGTATCGAAGCGGCTAATAAGGAACTTGCGGAAGCCGAAGCAAGAGCCGAGCAGGAACAAGTAGTTTCACCAGCTCCTGTTGTTGAAGAAAGTCTAGCTCATCCAGTTGGTCCGATGTATGAAGAGCCAGAAGTAGCTCCAAGCCATTACTCAGGCCCAACACCCGCTACTGAAGCTGTAAACTCAGAATCAGGTTTTACGGCTCCGCAAGAATCCGTTACAATTTTATAAGAAATGATCTGAGAACAATATTTTATCCTTATATTTCCAGCGAGCAGGAGATGGTGTGAGTCCTGTAATCCCTAATGATAAGATTATCCTCTCAAAAACTCAAGTCTGAAGCGAGTAAGATTTGACGTTCCCCACGTTACGGGAAAAGAGGGAGAAAGACTAGATCTTTTTCCGAATAAAGGTGGTACCACGATTTTCGTCCTTTTTGGAAGTCGTGGTTTTTAATTTGTTATCATTTATAAAGGAGATACCATGAAACTCAAAGATACCCTTAATCTTGGGAAAACTGAATTCCCAATGCGTGCAGGACTTCCTACCAAAGAACCAGTTTGGCAAAAGGAATGGGAAGATGCAAAACTTTACCAACGTCGTCAAGAATTGAACCAAGGAAAACCTCATTTCACCTTGCATGATGGCCCTCCATACGCGAACGGAAATATCCACGTTGGACATGCTATGAACAAGATTTCAAAAGATATCATTGTTCGCTCAAAATCTATGTCAGGTTTTTACGCACCATTTATCCCAGGTTGGGATACTCATGGTCTGCCAATCGAGCAAGTTTTGGCAAAACAAGGTGTCAAACGCAAAGAAATGGACTTGGTTGAGTACTTGAAACTTTGCCGTGAATACGCTCTTTCACAAGTAGATAAACAACGTGAAGACTTTAAACGTTTGGGTGTTTCTGGTGATTGGGAAAATCCATATGTGACTTTGACTCCTGACTATGAAGCAGCACAAATCCGTGTCTTCGGTGAAATGGCTAACAAGGGCTATATCTACCGTGGGGCCAAGCCAGTTTACTGGTCTTGGTCATCTGAGTCGGCTCTAGCTGAGGCAGAAATTGAATATCATGACTTGCTTTCTACATCTCTTTACTATGCCAATAAGGTGAAAGATGGCAAAGGTATTTTAGATACAGATACTTATATCGTTGTCTGGACAACTACACCATTTACCATCACAGCTTCTCGTGGTTTGACGGTTGGAGCAGATATTGATTACGTTTTGGTTCAACCTGCTGGTGAAAATCGTAAGTTTGTGGTTGCTGCAGAATTATTGACTAGCTTGTCTGAGAAATTTGGTTGGGCTGATGTTCAAGTGTTGGCAACTTACCGTGGTCAAGAACTCAACCACATCGTAACAGAACACCCATGGGATACAGCTGTAGATGAGTTGGTGATCCTTGGTGATCACGTTACAACTGACTCTGGTACTGGTATTGTCCATACAGCCCCTGGTTTTGGTGAGGACGACTACAATGTTGGTATTGCTAATGGTCTTGAAGTCGCAGTGACTGTTGACGAACGTGGTATCATGATGAAGAATGCTGGTCCTGAGTTTGAAGGTCAATTCTACGATAAGGTTGTACCAACTGTTATCGAGAAACTTGGCAACCTCCTTCTTGCCCAAGAAGAAATCTCTCACTCATATCCATTTGACTGGCGTACTAAGAAACCAATCATCTGGCGTGCAGTGCCACAATGGTTTGCCTCAGTTTCTAAATTCCGCCAAGAAATCTTGGACGAAATTGAAAAAGTGAAGTTCCACTCAGAATGGGGTAAAGTCCGTCTTTACAACATGATTCGTGACCGTGGTGACTGGGTCATCTCTCGTCAACGTGCTTGGGGTGTTCCACTTCCAATCTTCTACGCTGAAGACGGTACAGCGATTATGACAGCTGAAACGATTGAACATGTGGCTCAACTCTTTGAAGTACATGGTTCAAGCATTTGGTGGGAACGTGATGCTAAGGACCTCTTGCCAGAAGGATTTAGCCACCCAGGCTCACCAAATGGCGAATTCAAGAAAGAAACAGATATCATGGACGTTTGGTTTGACTCAGGTTCATCATGGAATGGAGTTGTGGTAAACCGTCCTGAATTGACTTACCCAGCAGACCTTTATCTAGAAGGTTCTGACCAATACCGTGGTTGGTTCAACTCTTCACTCATCACATCTGTTGCCAACCATGGCGTAGCACCTTACAAACAAATCTTGTCACAAGGTTTTGCCCTTGACGGTAAAGGTGAGAAGATGTCTAAATCTCTTGGAAATACCATTGCTCCAAGCGATGTTGAAAAACAATTTGGTGCTGAAATCTTGCGTCTCTGGGTAACAAGTGTTGACTCAAGCAATGACGTACGTATCTCTATGGATATCTTGAGCCAAGTTTCTGAAACTTACCGTAAGATTCGTAACACTCTTCGTTTCTTGATTGCCAATACATCTGACTTTAACCCAGCTCAAGACGCAGTAGCTTACGATGAGCTTCGTTCAGTTGATAAGTACATGACGATTCGCTTTAACCAGCTTGTTAAGACCATTCGTGATGCTTATGCAAACTTTGAATTCTTGACAATCTACAAGGCCTTGGTGAACTTTATCAACGTTGATTTGTCAGCCTTCTACCTTGATTTTGCCAAAGATGTTGTTTACATTGAAGGTGCCAAATCACTGGAACGCCGTCAAATGCAGACTGTCTTCTATGACATTCTTGTGAAAATCACCAAACTCTTGACACCAATCCTTCCTCACACAGCAGAGGAAATCTGGTCATATCTTGAGTTTGAAGCAGAAGACTTCGTTCAATTGTCAGAATTGCCAGAAGCAGAAACTTTTGCTAACCAAGAAGAAATCTTGGATACATGGTCAGCCTTCATGGACTTCCGTGGACAAGCTCAAAAAGCCTTGGAAGAAGCTCGTAATGCAAAAGTTATCGGTAAGTCGCTTGAAGCACACTTGACAGTTTATCCAAATGAAGTGGTGAAAACTCTACTCGAAGCAGTAAACAGCAATGTAGCTCAACTTTTAATCGTGTCAGACTTGACCATCGCAGAAGGACCAGCTCCGGAAAATGCTGTAAGCTTTGAAGATGTAGCCTTCACAGTTGAACGTGCTGCAGGACAAGTATGTGACCGTTGCC